>DASTHR010000173.1:0-4792 GCA_035718105.1 Burkholderiales bacterium | reverse complement strand
AACTCCTGGAACACCCGTCCCGCCAGTTCCCGCGCCCGGCCTTCCGGCTCGCCGGCGATCTTGATCTCCACCAGGGTGCCGAAGACGTAGGCCTGTTCTTCGTAGACGGGAACTTCTCTCGGCGAACAGGCCGTGAGCAGGCCCGCTGCGGTTACCGCGGCCAGGATCGCGGATCGCGGATCGCGGATCGCGCAACGCAAGACGCGATCCGCATAACGCCATTCACCCTTCACCCTTTACCCGTCACCAGCCGTTCCAGCGCGTCGATCATCTGGCCCGCAACATTGAAGCCGGTCTGCTGGGTGATCTCCACCATGCATGTTGGGCTGGTTACGTTGACCTCGGTGAGGCAGTCGCCGATGACGTCCAGCCCCACCAGCATCAGCCCCTGGGCCTTGAGCCGCGGCCCGAGGGAGCCGGCGATCTCGCGGTCCCTCTTCGAGAGCGGCTGGGCGACCCCCGTGCCTCCCGCGGCAAGATTACCGCGGGTCTCCCCCGCCTTGGGGATGCGGGCCAGGCAGAAGGGCACCGGCTCGCCGTCTATCACCAGCACTCGCTTGTCGCCCTGGGCGATCTCCGGAAGGTAACGCTGGGCCATGATGCTGCGGGTCCCGTAGTGGGTGAGGGTCTCCAGGATCACGCCGATATTGTGGTCCTGGCGGTGGACCCGGAACACGCTGTGTCCGCCCATGCCGTCCAGGGGCTTCAACACGATGTCGCCGTGCTCGGCCAGGAAGGCGCGCAGCGCCTCTTCCTTCCGCGTGACCAGGCTGGGGGCGGTGAACCCGGGGAACTTCGCGATGGCGAGTTTTTCGTTGAAGTCGCGCAGCGCCCGCGGACTGTTCACCACCCGCGCCCCTTCGTTCTCCGCCAGTTCCAGCAGATGGGTGCTGTACAGGTACTCCAGGTCGAAGGGCGGGTCCTTGCGCATCAGCACCGCGCCGAAGCCCGCGAGGCGCCGCGGCGCCCGCTCTTCCACGCAGTACCAGTCCTGATCGTCCTCGCTCATTTCCAGGCGCAGGGTTTCCGCTTCCACGCCGGCCTTCGTCCAGGCCATGTCCCCGGGCAGGCAGGCCCAGACCGGATGGCCGCGGGAGGCGGCCTCCCGCATCATGGCGACGCTCGAGTCCTTGTAGGCCTTGAGGTCCTCCAGGGGATCGACGATGAACAGCAGTTCCATGGCGGGTGCCGGCGCCTCAGGCGGTTCCGTCCTCGCGCAGGGGATCGGTCCGCTCCAGTTCGATGGCGGCGGCCAGCAGCGCGAGCCGCGCCACCACGCCATAGGCGTAGAAGCGGTTCGGTTCCGAGCCGGGGGTGATCTCCAGCGGGTCCGGCGTGCAGCAGGGGGACTCGAAGGCGAGAGGGACGAAGTGCATGCCGGGGGCGTTCAGGTTTTCGTCCACGCCGCGCCCGGTGTGCACGCGGTAGAAGCCGCCCACCACGAAGTGGTCGATCATGTAGATCACCGGTTCCGCCACCGCGTCGTTGATCTGCTCGAAGGTGTAGACCCCCTCCTGGACCAGCACCTCGGTCACTTCCAGGCCCTCCTTCACCTTGGCCATCTTCTTGCGCTGGTCGCGGTTCAGGTTGCGCACCTCGGAGGCGTCCTTCACCGTCATGATGCCCATGCCGTAGGTGCCGGCATCGGCCTTGACGATGACGAAGGGGTCCTGTTCGATCCCGTACTCGGCGTACTTGGCGCGGATGCCCGTGAGCAGGTCGTCCACCCAGGACGCGAGGCATTCCTCGCCGGTCTTTTCCTTGAAGTTGATCCTGCCGCAGACGCCGAAGCCGGGGTTGATCAGCCAGGGGTCTATGCCCAGCAGCCCGGCAAACTCTCGAGCCACGCCGTCATAGGCGGCGAAGTGGTGCGACTTGCGCCGCACATGCCAGCCGGCGTGCAGCGGCGGCAGCAGGGCCTGCTCGATGTTCTCCAGCACCGGCGGCACCCCGCCGGAGAGGTCGTTGTTGAGCAGGACCACGCAGGGATCGAAGCCCTCGGTGCCCAGGCGGTTGCCCTTGCGCACCAGGGGCTCCAGGGTGAGCCTGGCGCCGTTGGGCAGGTCCAGGGTGGTGGGCGCCGTGATTTCCGGGATCAGCGTGCCCACGTGCACCGCCATCCCCGCCGCGCGCAGGATGGACGCCAGCATCGCCATGTTCTGCAGGTAGAACGTGTTGCGGGTGTGGCTCTCCGGCACCAGCAGCACGCCCCGGGCCTCGGGGCAGATCTTCTCCACCGCCGTCATTGAAGCCTGCACGCACAGCGGCAGGAACTCCGGGTTCAGGTTGTTGAAGCCGCCGGGGAACAGGTTGGTGTCCACCGGGGCCAGCTTGAAGCCGCTGTTGCGCAGGTCCACCGAGCAGTAAAAGGGCGCGGCGTGCTCCAGCCACTGGGTGCGCAACCAGTGCTCGATGCGGGGCATCGCGTCCAGCATGCGCCGCTCCAGGTCCAGCAGCGGGCCGGCGAGGGCGGTGGTGAGATGGGGAACGGTCATCGGATCTCCTGACCCGCGCATTTTAGCACCCGCGCAGTTCCGGCCCCGGAAACGGCGCGGGGGCGCCCGAGCGCCCCCGCGGCCCTGCTGCTGCCCGGGATTCAGGTTCCGGGAACCCAGCTGGTGCCGGCCAGGGGCAGCTTCGCCATGGCGGCCGCCTCCACCGTGAGCGCCACCAGGTCCTCGCGCTCCAGATGGTGGACGTTGTTCTTGCCGCAGGCCCGGGCCACGGTGGTGAGCTCCATGTTCAGGGTCTTTAGGTAGTTCTTCACGTGGCGCGCCCCGACTTCCGGGGCGAGGCGCTGCTCCAGCAGTTCATCCTGGGTGGTGATGCCCACCGGGCAGCGCCCGGTGTGGCAGTGGTGGCAGAAGCCGGGGGCAGTGCCGATCTTGGCGTAGTCCGCCGCCGCCTCCCGGTGGCGCCCGTCCTGGAAGTAGGTCTCGTGGTTGCAGCCCAGGGCGAACAGGATGCCCTGGCCGATGGCCACGGCGTCGGCGCCCAGGGCCAGGGCCTTGGCCACGTCGGCGCCGGTGCGGATGCCGCCGGAGACGACGAGCTGCACCTTGCCCTTCATGTTCAGGTCCTCCAGAGCGTCCACCGCCTGGCGCACCGCCGCCAGGGTGGGGATGCCCACATGCTCGATGAACACGGTCTGGGTGGCGGCGGTGCCGCCCTGCATGCCGTCCACGACGATGACGTCGGCGCCGGAGTGCACCGCCAGCTTCACGTCATTGAACACCCGGGTGGCGCCGATCTTCACGTATATCGGCTTCTCCCAGTCGGTCATCTCCCGCAGCTCCTGGATCTTGATCGCGAGGTCGTCGGGGCCGGTCCAGTCCGGGTGGCGGCAGGCGGAGCGCTGGTCGATGCCCTCGGGCAGGGTGCGCATGCCCGCGACCCGGGGGCTCACCTTCTGCCCCAGCAGCATGCCGCCGCCACCGGGTTTGGCGCCCTGGCCGATCACCACCTCGATGGCGTCGGCCTTGCGCACGTCGTCGGGGTTGAAGCCGTAGCGGGAAGGCAGGCACTGGTAGACCAGGGTCTTCGAGGAGAGACGCTCCTCCGGTGTCATCCCGCCGTCGCCGGTGGTGGTGGAAGTGCCGAGCTCGCTGGCGGCGCGCCCCAGGGCCTCCTTTACGTTGGCGGAGAGCGAGCCGAAGCTCATTCCGGCGATGGTGACGGGAGTCTCCAGCTCGATGGGTTTGCTGGCATGGCGCGTCCCCAGCACCGTCTTCGTCGCGCACTTCTCGCGGTAGCCCTCCAGGGGATAGCGCGACAGCGACGCGCCGAGGAACACCAGGTCGTCGAAGTGGGGCACGCGGCGCTTGGCGCCCAGGCCGCGGATCTCGTACAGGCCATGGGCCGCGGCGTTGTGGATGTAGTCAATGATACGGCGATCATAGCTCCAGGACTCCTCCTTCAGAAGCCGCTTCGGGGATTGGGGATGCGTGCTGTCCATGGCGTCCTCTCCTGTGTTGGGATCGCGGCCGCGATCAGTATTCCTGGTTGGCGTCGGCATTCCAGTGATAGAGCTGCTTCGCCGACGCGACCCGCTTGAACTCCCGCGGATCGTGGTTCAGTCCGGCCTGCTCCAGCAGCGACCTCACCGCCTCGAGGTCGAACGCCTGCATCGGCTCGATCCGGGCGTCGGCGCCCAGGGACTTGATCCGGCCGCGCACGTAGATCACCGCCTCGTACAGGGAGTCGCCGAGCGCGTCCCCGGCGTCGCCGCAGACCACCATGCGGCCCGCCTGGGCCATGAAGCCGGAGAAGCTGCCCACCGAGCCGCCCACCACGATGTCGGCGCCCTTGAGCGAAATTCCGCAGCGCAGGGAGGCATCGCCCCCCACCACCAGCAGCCCGCCGTGGGCCGAGGCCCCGGCCGAGACCGAGGCCGAGCCCTTCACCTGCACCCGCCCCGACATCATGTTCTCCCCCACCCCGGGCCCGGCGTTGCCGGCGATGGTCACCCGCGCCTGCTTGTTCATCCCGGCGGCGTAGTAGCCCGCGTGGCCGTCGATCTCGATCTCCAGGGGCGCGTCCACGCCGCAGGCGATGGAATGGGCGCCGTCGGGGTTTGCCACCCGCACCCGCTTCACGCCGGCGGCGGGGTGGTGCAGGAACCGGTTCAGTTCGCGCAGGGACTGCGCGCGCAGATCGAAGCTCACGCTTTCCATACGTACATCTCCTCGGGCGCGGGTTCGTAGATGCGGGCGTTCTTCACGTCCGGCAGGTGGGCCAGGGAGCGGAACTCGGAGGCGATGGCCACGTAGTCGTCGCTCTCCGCCACCACCGC
>DASTHR010000172.1:0-3543 GCA_035718105.1 Burkholderiales bacterium | reverse complement strand
TGGAGCGCATCATCGCCGGACTCCCCGCCTGCGTCGGCGACCTGAGCCCGGACAACTGGGCGCGGGCGGCCGAGGCCATCATGACCACGGACACCGTCGCCAAGGCGGTCTCGCGCCGGCTGAGCGTCGGTGGTCGTTCGGTGACCGTGACCGGGATTGCCAAGGGCGCGGGCATGATCCGCCCCGACATGGCGACCATGCTGGGCTATGTGGCCACCGACGCCGCCGTCAGCGAGGGCGTGCTGGAGGCGCTTACGAGGGAGGTGGCGGAACGCTCCTTCAACCGCATCAGCGTGGACGGCGACACGTCCACCAATGATTCCTTCGTGGTGATCGCCACAGGCGGGAGCGGAATGCCGGAGGTCCGGGACACGGCATCCCCCGAGTACGGGGAGTTGCGGGACGCGGTGGCGGCAGTGGCGACGGAGCTTGCCCAGGCCATCGTGCGCGATGGCGAGGGGGCCACCAAGTTCATCACGGTGCAGGTCGACGGCGGTGGTAACGAGCAGGAGTGTGCCCGGGTCGCCTACGCCATCGCCCATTCGCCGCTGATCAAGACCGCGTTCTTCGCCTCCGATCCGAATCTCGGTCGCATCCTGGCGGCGGTCGGTTACGCCGGCATCGCCGATCTCGACGTCGCGGGGGTGCGCCTCTACCTCGATGACGTGCTGGTGGCGGAGGGCGGCGGGCGCGCCGCCGGCTACCGGGAAGAGGACGGGCAGCGGGTGATGAGGCAGGAGGAGATCACCATACGCGTGGCGCTGGGGCGCGGCGCGGCCCGGACCACGGTCTGGACCTGCGACCTGTCCTACGATTACGTCCGTATCAACGCCGACTACCGGACCTAGCGCCGGACGGCAACCGCCCGCATCATCCGCGAACCGAGCATGTCTGATAGCGGCAAACTCATCGCGCAGGCAGCGCGGATTCTGCAGAGGCTGGAGGCGTTGATGCCGGCATCGCCGCCCGCCTGCGACGGGACTGCCGCGATCGCGTTTCGCTGGCGACGGAGCGGGACCGCCGGCGCGCTTCACCCGGTGCTGCATCCTCACCGCATTGCACTGGAGGACCTGCAGGCCATCCGCGAGCAGGCGCAGCGGGTGGAGCGCAACACCCGCCAGTTCGTGCAGGGCCTGCCGGCGAACAACGTGCTTCTGACCGGGGCACGGGGAACGGGCAAGTCGTCCCTGGTCAAGGCCCTGCTCAACAAGTACGCCCGCCGCCGGCTGCGACTGATCGAGGTGGGCAAGCATGACCTGCTGGACCTCCCGGACATCGTCGAGCTCGTTGCCGCCCGGCCGGAGCGCTTCATCATTTTCTGCGACGACCTGTCGTTTGCCGCGGAGGAGCCCGGCTATCAGGCGCTGAAGGCGGTGCTCGACGGCTCCATCGCGGCGCCCTCGGAAAATGTGCTGGTCTATGCCACCTCCAACCGCCGCCACCTGATGCCGGAGTACATGGCGGAGAACCTGGAGGCGCGCCGCGTGGATGACGAAATTCACCCGGGCGAGTCGGTGGAGGAGAAGATTTCCCTGTCGGAGCGCTTCGGCCTGTGGGTGTCCTTCCATCCCTTCAACCAGGAGGATTACCTGCTCATTGTCGCCTATTGGCTGGGCCATTTCGGCGCCACCCTCACCCCCGAGGCGGAACGCGCGGCGCTGCAGTGGGCCCTGGGCCGAGGCTCGCGCAGCGGGCGCGTCGCCTGGCAGTTCGCGCGGGACTGGGCCGGACGCCACGGCCTGCGGGCGCAGACATGAGCCTGCAGCCGGCGCGCGGCGTGGTGGACGTCGCGGCGGCCGTTGTGCTGCGGCCCGACGGCAGTTTCCTGCTTGCCCGGCGTCCACCGGGCAAGGTCTACGCCGGCTACTGGGAATTCCCGGGTGGAAAGGTGGAGCCCGGGGAGGCGCCGGCGCATGCCCTGAGTCGCGAACTGCACGAGGAACTGGGCATCGAGGTGGACCTGGCCTACCCCTGGGTCACCCGGGAGTATGTCTACCCCCACGCCGCGGTGCGATTGCATTTTTTCCGGGTCCTGCGCTGGCACGGCGAGCCCCACGGGCGCGAGAACCAGGCGCTCGCCTGGGAGCGGAGGGAGGCCACCTCCGTGGAACCCTTGCTTCCTGCGAACGCGCCGGTGCTGGCCGCGCTGCGCCTGCCCGCGGTCTACGCGCTGACCGCGGCCGGCGGGCAGGGCGCCGATGGTTTCCTTGCTCGCCTGGAGACCGCGCTCGAGGCCGGACTGCGTCTGATCCAGGTCCGGGAGAAGGCGATGTCGCGGAACGAACTGCTCTGGTTCACCCGCCAGGTGGTGCAGCGGGCGGTGCGCTTCGGCGCGCAAGTGCTGGTCAACGGCGACGCCCTGCTCGCGAGCGAGTGCGGAGCCCACGGCGTGCATCTGAGCGCGACCCAGCTGATGGCGCTGCGGGAGCGCCCCGACCTGCCGCTGTGCGGCGCTTCCTGCCACCACCCTGCGGAACTGGCGCGCGCCGCGGAACTGGGTATGGACCTCGCAGTGATCGGGCCGGTACGGGAAACAGCCTCCCATCCCGGCATGCCGCCCCTGGGCTGGGCCACAGTCGAGGACTGGACGCGGGGCTGCGCGATCCCGGTTTTCGCCATCGGGGGAATGCGCAGTCAGGACCTGGAAACCGCATGGGCGCGCGGCCTGCATGGCATCGCCATGCTGCGCGGCGCCTGGGTCTAGCTATTTCGATTCTTCGGATTGCCAGCCGGTTTCGGGGGGCACGGCGCCGGAATTATCCGGCACCCGGTACTCCTCGCTGGCCCATTTTCCCAGGTCCGCCAGACGGCAGCGCTCCGAGCAGAAAGGGCGCCACGGGCTCGAGGCATCCCAAGTCACAGGCTTGGCGCACTGAGGACAGAGCACCACCGGCTTCTTGCGTCCGGCGCTCACGCGCCCTCCTGCCCCGCTGGCGTGATCACAGATTGCAGAAGGTGAGCTCGAAGTCGATGTCGCCCTCGCAGACCTTCGGGCGCTCAGTCCTGGAAAACGCGATAAAGCGGATGTTCAGCGCGTACTTGTTGGCGCTGATCTCCGGAACGCAGGGAAGCTCCTTGGACAGCCGCAGCCTCAGCATCTGCGCGGTGCGCCCGCCCATCATCTGCTGGTACACCCCCTGGAACGCGGTTTGGGTGCTGGTCTTGCCGGCTTCCCGCAGCAGGCGCAGGACAATGGAGATTCCGTCACGGATGGGCAGCAGCGGTGTGAGCCAGTCCATCAGGCCGTGGCGGCGCAGCGCGGGGTCGAGGTGCAGCCAGTAATGGTAGGACGGCAGGTCGAATTCGCAGACGCCCCCGGGAATGGAGGTGCGCTGCTTGATGGCCATCAGCCATTCGTTGTCGCGCAGGTGCTGCCCGATCTTGCCCGACATGTCGAGCAGTCCGCGCGCGGTGGTGTCGATATCCCGCAGCACCTCCGCCAATGCATCTTCGGCGATGGCCGGATTGCCGCGCAGGGTTTCCAGCAGCTGGCGCTGGCGCTCGAGTTCCTGAAGCAGATCCGACTTCAGGTCGGCGCGGCTC
>DASTHR010000171.1:0-2495 GCA_035718105.1 Burkholderiales bacterium | reverse complement strand
CCTGGGCTGGGCCGTGCTGGCGGTGGCGGGGATCTGGGTGATCTATCGCGTGATCAAGGGCTGGCTTGCGCTGAACGAGGGCCGGCCCATCGAATTCAGGTAGTACGCTTGGGCAGGTCGTCGGGGGGCGGCGCGCACCGTTCACAATCCGGCCGCAGCACCGAGAAATAGCGCAGGTAGATACCCACCAGCACCGGCAGCGCCGCCACCCATAGCCAGTCCCGGGCCTGCATCGCCCGCGTGCCCTGCCACCATTCGGCGGTGACCGTCACAGATTCCAGGAAGGCGACGAAGAACGCCGCCGCCAGGGCGAGCTTCACGAGACCCCGGCGCCAGCTCATGGCGGCGGCTCCCGGGTCCAGGGGCCGGGCTTCCCCGGCCGGTGGTAGACCCAGTCCAGCAGCGCGTCCAGGGCCGGCTGCGCGGCTCCCGCGTTGGGGTGGTTCACCAGCGCCACCACCACCACCCGCCGTCCCCGGGCGTCAAGCACGTAACCCGCCATGGTCTTCACGCCGTCCAGCAGGCCGGTCTTGATGTGGGCCTGGCCCGCGACCCCGCTGCCGTTCAGGCGCTTTTTCATGGTGCCGTCCACGCCGGTCACGGGCAGCGAGGACATGAGCTCCGGCATCACCGGGCTGGCATACGCCGCCAGCAGCAGCTCTCCCAGGTGCCGGGGGCTGATACGCTCCGCCCGGGAGAGCCCCGCGCCGTTCTCCACCACCAGCTCCGGGAACCGCAGGCCTCGGGACTCAAGCCACTGGCGCAGCACGGCCCGGGACTTGTCCAGGGTGGCGGGGGGGCCCGCGATCTCGGCGCCCAGGCTGAGCAGCAGCTGGCGCGCCATAACGTTGTTGCTGAACTTGTTGATGTCCCGAACCACCTCGGGCAGCGGCGGCGAGCTGTGGGTGAGCAGAAGCCGCGAGCCGGCGGGCACCTCCCCCCGGCGCGCGGCGCCGGAGAGGCTCCCGCCCTGCTGCGCCCACAGCTCCCGGAACAGCCCTTGCGCGTAGCGCCCGCTGTCGAACAGCGCCAGCAGGTAGTTCTTCTCCCCGCACTGCCTGGAGTAGCTCCCGTTCAGCGCCACGGTGGCGGGCTCCGGGCTCACCCGGATGTCCGCCTTGAGCTCGCCGCGCCAGTCGTTGCAGGGGCCCTCGGTGAGCTTGAGGTTGTTCACCAGGTTGAGCGGCGCGGGAACCGGATCGGCGACGACGCGCACGCCGCTTCCCGGCGCGTCGGGGACGATGCTGAGGTTCACCACCCGGTAATTCAGCAGCAGCGCTTCGGGCGGAACGTTATAGGCCCGGAACGGCCGGTTGTCGAAGCCGCCGGGGTCGCCGCCCGCCACGTCGAAGTGGCTCGCATCCAGCACCAGGTCGCCGCGAATCTCCCGCAGCCCCGTGAGGCGCAACCTGCGGGTCAGCAGCCAGAAATTCTCGAGATTGAGCTTGGGGTCGCCGTAGCCCTTGAGCACCAGGTCCCCTTCCAGCGCGTCCCCCACCAGCGGGCCGGCGCCCCAGACTTCGGTCTTCCAGGTGTAGCCCGGCCCGAGCAGCTCCAGCGCCGCGTAAGTGGTGACCAGCTTCATCACCGACGCCGGGTTCATGGGCTGGTCGGCGTTCAGGGCCAGCGCCGGCCGCGGCGCGCCGGTCTCCTGGACGTAGATGCCCGCGGACTCCTGCGGGATGCCGGCCTGTTTCAGGGCCTGGGCCACGGCGGGAGGCAGCTTCTCCGCGTGCACCGGGAGCGACAGCAGCAGGACACAGCACAGCGCGAAAGGGAATCGCGGAGACGCCATCTTCAGATCATAAACGAGGATCGGGGGCCGGGAATCGTGACCTCCCACCCGAGGCGGTTGCGCACCGCCGCGGCGAAGCTGGCGGCGATGGCCGCCTCGCCGTGCACCAGGAAGGTTTGCCGCGGCGGCGAGCGGAAACGCGCCAGCCAGCCCAGCAGCCCCTCCTGGTCGGCGTGGGCCGAGAGCCCGCCCAGGGTGTGGATGGAGGCGCGCACCGGCACTTCCTCGCCGAACAGCCTCACCCGCCTGGCGCCGTCCACCAGCCGGCGCCCGAGGGTGCCCTGGGCCTGGAAGCCGGTGACCAGGATGCCGCACTCGGGGCGCGCCAGGTTGTGCCGCAGGTGGTGCTTGATGCGCCCGGCCTCGCACATGCCGCTGGAGGAGATGATGACCGCGCCGCGCTTCACCGCGTTGAGCGCCATGGACTCCTCGGCATCCTGCACGAAACTCACGCGGGGGCGGCCGCCGGTCTTCTGCAGCCACTGCATCACCGTGTGCGCCTCCTCGTCGAACAGCTCGCGGTGCCGGAGCGTGATCTCCGTGGCTCTCATGGCCATGGGGGAATCGACGTAAATGTGCATGTCGGGCAGGCGGCCCTTCCGGTACAGGTCCGCCAGCAGGAACAGCAGCTCCTGGGTGCGGCCCACCGCGAAGGCCGGCACGATCACGTTGCCGCCGCGCCGCTCCAGGGTGTCGCGGA
>DASTHR010000170.1:0-11468 GCA_035718105.1 Burkholderiales bacterium | reverse complement strand
CCGAGAGCAGCCCGGCTTCGTGGGCGCGCAGCGCGCGGGCATCGCCGCCGACGGCGAGGCTGCCTTCATAGGCGTAGACGAAGGCGCTGTGGCTTGGGGGCAGGGGATGGCTGAAGCGGCCCTCCGCCGGCAGGCGGATGTCCAGGAACAGGGGCGCGGTGGACAGCCCCCGGATCGGGCCGGCAATGGTGCTGCCGCCGGCGTCCAGGGTTCCGGCGAGGACACGGGCCGTGCCGCCGCCGGGCAGCTCCGCCTGCGGCAGGTCCTCCGGCCGAAGGTCACGATAGGCGGCGGGCTTCATCTTCTCCCGCGCCGGCAGGTTGATCCAGAGCTGGAAGCCGTGCAGGCGGCCGCGCTCCTGCTGCGGCATCTCCGAGTGGATGATGCCGCGCCCGGCGGTCATCCACTGGGCGCCGCCGCCGCGCAACTCGCCGCGGTGGCCGAGATGGTCCTCGTGCACCACGCGCCCCTGCAGCAGGTAGGTGACGGTCTCGAAGCCCCGATGCGGGTGGGACGGGAAGCCCGCGAGGTAATCGTCGGGACTCTCCGAGGACATCTCGTCCAGCAGCAGGAAGGGGTCGAGGCGCAGCCCCGGTGCCAGGCCCAGGCTGCGGCGCAGCCGCACCCCGGCCCCGTCGGAGACGGGATGCGAGGGGATCACGCGCTGCAGGCTGCGGCCGGTCATGGTTTCCTCCGCTCTCCTCAGGCCGCCAGGCGCTGGAGTTCGCGGCGCGCGCCCGCCAGGGCTGCCGCCTTGGTCTCTTCGCCCATGGCCAGCCCCTCGGCGTAAACGAACTCCACGTCCTCGATGCCGATGAAGCGCAGGAAGTCGCGGACATAGCCGGTCTGGGTATCGAGCGGCGTGCCGGCGTAACGGCCGCCGCGGGAGGCGAACACCACCGCCCGCTTGCCGGTGAGCAGGCCCACCGCGCCCTTGTCGGTATAGCGGAAGGTGACCCCGGCCCGGGCGATGTGGTCGAAGTAGGCCTTGAGGGTCGAGGGAATGCCGAAGTTGTACATCGGCAGTCCCAGCACGATGGTGCCGGCGTCCTTCAACTCGCCGATCAGGGCGTCGGAGTAGGCCACCACCGACTGCTGCTCCGGGGTGCGGGCCGCGGGATCGGCGAGGAAGGACAGGAAGCGCGCCCCGTCCAGGTGGGGCACCGGGTGCTCCGCCAGGTCGCGCACGACGACCCGGCCATGGGGGTTCTTGGCGCGCCAGGCGGCGACGAACTGGTCGGCGAGCTGGCTGGACTGGCCCTGATTGGAAAACAGGCTGGTGTTGATCTGAAGCAGGGTGCTCACGGTTTGCCTCCGCAAAAAGTTGATGGAGGCATTAAACGATTTACAGAGCGAATAAAAAAGACCAAAATTTTGCTCATTTACATCGAATAATTGGATATATGTCCGGCAAACTCCTCACTCCCCACATCTCGCTGGAGCAGTGGCGGGCCCTGATCGCGGTGGTGGACGCGGGTGGCTACGCGCAGGCGGCGGAGTCCCTGCACAAGAGCCAGTCGTCCGTCACCTATGCGGTGCAGAAAATGGAGTCGCTGCTGGGGGTGAAGGCGTTCGAGATCCAGGGGCGCAGGGCGGTGCTCACGCCGACCGGCCAGATGCTCTACCGCCGCGCGCTGGCGCTGGTGGCGGAGGCGGCGGACCTGGAGCAGGCGGCGCACAAGCTCTCCGCGGGCTGGGAGGCGGAGATCGGGCTGGCGGTGGAAGTGCTGTTTCCCACCTCGGTGCTGATCGCCGCCCTGGCGCGCTTCGGCGAGGAGAGCCCGCGCACCCGCATCGAGGTCATCGAGTCGGTGCTGGGGGGCGCGCCCGAGGCCCTGCTCAAGGGGCAGGCGGACCTGGCGCTCACGCCCCATGTGCCGCCGGGCTTCCTGGGCGACTCGCTGATGCGCATGCGCATGGTGGCGGTGGCCCACCCCGATCATGCCCTGCACCGGCTGGGGCGGGCAGTGACCCAGCAGGACCTGAAGGCGCACCGCCACCTGGTGGTGCGCGACACCGGCGCGCTGCGCGACCGGCGCGCGGTCACGGTGGAGGTGGAGAGCCGCTGGACGGTGAGCCAGATGGCCACGTCCATCGAGGCGGTGCGTTCCGGGCATGGCTTCGCCTGGTTTCCGGAGCAGCGCATCCGCGCCGAGTTGGAGGCGGCGAGCCTGAAACCCCTGCCGCTGAAGGAGGGCAGCGAGCGCTTCGTGGAGCTCTACCTGGTGCTGGCTGCGCCGGACTTCGCCGGTCCCGGAGTGCGCAGGCTGGCGCAGGTCCTGCGGGAAGCGGTGGCGGAGCTTTGCCCAGCGCCCAAGCCACCGGAAACCGCGCGACCGGCCGCGCGATCCCGCGGCCGCAAGGGATAGACCATTCGGTCATCAGGGACGACGGCGGCGGAACCGTTTGCCGCCCTTCCCATCCAACCGGGGAAACCCCACAATTGCGCCCTCTTTGACCGGGATTGACCATGCGCGAAGCGACACCCAGGACCATCCACCTCAAGGACTACACCCCGCCGCCTTTCCTCATCGACCGCGTGGAGCTGGACGTGGACATCCGGGCCGAGGATGCCCTGGTGACCGCGAAGCTGGCGCTGCGGCGCAATCCCGCGGCCACAGCGAGCGGGCCGCTGCTGCTGGACGGCGACGAGCTGGAGCTGGTGTCGGTGGCGCTGGACGGGAGAAGGCTCGCTGCCGGCGAATTCACCGTTAGCCCGGAGCGGCTGGTGGTACCCGAGGTGCCCCAGGCATTCGCTCTGGAGACGGTGAGCCGCATCGTGCCCCAGAAGAACACCAAGCTGGAGGGCCTGTACGGCACCCGCAACGGCTTCGTCACCCAGTGCGAGGCCCAGGGCTTCCGCCGCATCACCTGGTTCATTGACCGCCCGGACGTGATGGCGCGCTACGTCACCACGGTCCACGCCGACCGCGCCGGCTGCCCGGTGCTGCTCGCCAACGGCAACCTGGTGGCGAGCGGCGAGGAGGACGGCGGCCGGCACTGGGCTCGCTTCGACGATCCCTTCCCCAAGCCCTCGTACCTGTTCGCCCTGGTGGCGGCGACGCTGGAGAAGATGGAGGAGGTGTTCGTCACCCGCTCCGGGCGCGAGGCGCGGCTCGCGGTTTACGTGGAGCCGGGGAAGCTGGACCAGGCGGGCTGGGCCATGGACTGCCTGAAACGGGCGATGCGCTGGGACGAGCAGCGCTTCGGCCTGGAGCTGGACCTGGACCAGTACAAGATCGTGGCGGTGGGGGACTTCAACTCCGGCGCCATGGAGAACAAGGGCCTCAACATCTTCAACACCAAGTACGTGCTGGCACGCCCCGACACCGCCACCGACCTGGACTACTTCAACATTGACCGGGTGGTGGCCCACGAGTACTTCCACAACTGGACCGGCAACCGCGTCACCTGCCGCGACTGGTTCCAGCTCTCGCTGAAGGAAGGCCTCACCGTGTTCCGCGACCAGGAATACGGTTCCGACACCTACTCCCGGGCGGTGAGCCGCATCCAGGAGGTGCGGGCGCTGCGGGCGGCGCAGTTCCCGGAGGATGCCGGACCCATGGCGCACCCGGTGCGGCCCCAGTCCTACATGGAGATCCGCAACTTCTACACCATGACGGTGTACGAGAAGGGCGCCGAGGTGGTGCGCATGCAGCACACGCTGCTGGGGGAGGAGGGCTTCCGGCGCGGCATGGACCTCTACTTCCGGCGCCACGACGGTCAGGCGGTGACCTGCGACGACTTCGTGCAGGCCATGCAGGACGCGGGCGGCGTGGACCTTTCCCAGTTCCGCCGCTGGTACGACCAGGCCGGCACCCCGGTGCTGGATGTCACCGGCGCCTATGACACCGAGGCTCGTACCTACACCCTGACGGTGCGTCAGCACACGCCGCCCACCCCGGGGCAGCCGGAGAAGCTGCCGCTGCACATCCCCTTCGCCGTGGGGCTGGTGGGGCGCGGCGGCGACCTGCCGCTGCGCCTCGAGGGCGAGGCGCAGGCGGCGGGATCGAGCCGCGTGCTCTCGCTGAGGGCCGAGCGCGAAACCTTCCGCTTCCTGGACGTCGCCGAGCGCCCCGTGCCCTCGCTGCTGCGCAATTTCTCGGCGCCGGCGGTGGTGAACTTTGAATACGGGGACGCTGACCTGGCTCACCTCATGGCCCGCGACAGCGACCCCTTCAACCGCTGGGAGGCGGGACAGCGCCTTGCCACCAGCCTGATGCTGCGGGGCGTGGATGAACTGCGGGCGGGGCGGATGCCGGGACTGCCGGAGGCCTTCGTCGCCGCCTTCGGGCGGTTGCTCGACGATGCCCGCCGCGACCCGGCCTTCGCCGCCGAGGCCCTGGCGCTGCCCTCCGAGACCTATGTCGCGGAGCAGATGGATGTAGTGGATCCGGACGCCATCCACGCCGTGCGCAACGGCCTGCGCCGCGGCCTGGCGCAGGCTCTGCGGCCCCGGCTCGAGGAAGCGTACGAGGCGTTCCGCGTTGCCGGGCCCTACCGCCCGGACGCGGCTTCTGCGGGCAAGCGCGCGCTGCGCAATCTGGCGCTGGGCTACCTCATGGAGCTGGAGGATCCCACCCTCCGCTCCGCCTGCGTGGCCCAATTCCACACCGCGGACAACATGACCGACGTGATGGCGGCCCTGTCGGCGCTGGCCAACTGCGACTGCCCGGAACGCCCCGCGGCCCTGGAGTCCTTCCACGCCCGCTGGAAGGGCGAGCCGCTGGTGGTGGACAAGTGGCTGGCGGTGCAGGCGGGTTCGCGCCTGCCCTCGACGCTGGCCGAGGTCCAACGCCTGGCGCGGCACCCGGCCTTCCAGCCCCACAACCCCAACAAGGTTTACGCCCTGATCCGGACCTTCGCCGCCAACCAGGTGCGTTTTCACGCGGCGGACGGCGGCGGCTACGCCTTCCTCGCGGATGTCATCATCGAGCTGGACGCGCTGAACCCGCAGGTGGCGGCGCGCATGGCCCGGGCCTTCGACCGCTGGAGGAAGTTCGACGCCGGCCGGCAGGCCCACGCCCGGGCTGCGCTCACCCGCATCCGCGACACCGCGGAGCTGTCGCCGGACGTGTTCGAGGTGGTGTCCAAGGCGCTGGCCTGAGGGCGCAACGGGGAGAGGGGAGTGAAAACGGTCATCTACCACAACCCGCGCTGTTCCAGGAGCCGGCAGGCGCTGGCCTTGTTACAGGAGCGGGGCGCGGAGCCGGAGGTGTTGGATTACCTGAAGACGCCGCCCACGAAGGCGGAGCTGAAGGCGCTGCTGGCGAAGCTCGGGCTGAAGCCGGAGCAGGTGCTGCGCACCGGCGAGGCGGTCTACAAGCAGAAATTCCGGGGCCGTGACCTCACGGACGAGCAGTGGCTGGAAGCGCTGGCGGAGAACCCGATCCTGCTGGAGCGGCCCATCGTGGTGAGGGGCAGCCGCGCCGTGGTCGGCCGCCCGCCGGAGAAGGTGCTGGAAATCCTGTAGTGTCGACCCCTTCCCCAGAAACGCCCTACCAGCGCATCGGCGGCGAGGCCGGCGTGCGCCGGCTGGTGCATCGCTTCTACAAGCTGATGGACGAGTTGCCGGAGGCCTACGGCATCCGCAAACTGCACCCGGCCGACCTGTCCTCCAGCGAGCAGAAGCTGTTCGAGTTCTTTTCGGGATGGCTGGGCGGCCCTCCCCTTTTCGAGCAGAAACACGGGCCGGTATTCCTGCGCCGGCGCCACTTTCCCTTCGCCATCGGCGGCGCCGAGCGCGACCAGTGGATGCTTTGCATGCGCATGGCGCTGGAGGAGTGCGTGGGGGACGCGCCGCTGCGCGCGCGGCTGCAGGAGGCGCTGGCGGGGCTCGCCGACCACATGCGCAACCGGCCGGAGGCGGAATAGCTCCGCCTTGCAGGCCCGGCTTCAGCCGCTCGCCGCCGCTGCCCTCGTAGTCGTTCAGGAAATCGCCGCAGCCGTCGAGGATGAGCTTGCCGCGGTGCGCCTCGATGCCCTTCACAGGGTGCGAGGATTGGCCATGCGCCCGGTCCCCGCCCTCACCCCGGCGGGTTCGGCCGGGGCGGTCGCGCGGGCAGCGCCTCGCGGATGCGCTGAGAAAAATCCGGGGCCGCGCCGGCGGCCTTGGCCTTCGCCGTGATGTCGCTGCGCGCCCGCAATTCCGGGAACGGCAGCGAGCGGTTGATGCTGCCCCGCTCGTAGAGCAGCTCGTCCAGCCTGCCGTTGGCGAGAACGCGCCAGTCGAAGGCGAATGCCACGCCGACGGCCTTCACGTTCTGCTCGATGGTGGTGGTGCAGCTCTGGGTCAGCGCGTTGTACCAGGCCGGCTTTCGGGCCAGGCGGTTGACCTCCTCCAGATAATGCACCAGCAACGCACGGGCGCGCTCCGGCGGCATGCGCAGCCGGTACAGGAACACCTGCTCGCCCCGGTGATTGGTGCGCACGCCGATCACGTCGCGCTCGTCCGCCACCACGTAGTAGAGCTCGAACTGGCGGAAGAAGCCCAGCACCGCCGAGTACTCCTCCCCCTTCTCCTTGCGGGTCTCGATGGACACGGCGAGGTGGGAGCCGTCGGAGAACTCCCAGCTCATGATGGTGTGGGCAATGAGGGTGGGGCCCCAATAGGAGAGGAACAGGTCCACGCCGGTGAGCCTGTCCAGGTCGTAGCTGCGGGTGTCCCAGTGCTCGATGAAGTCCGAGTCGCTGGCGCGGTACTCGAAGTTGCGCAGGTTGCGCACCGTGACCTGGCTGCCGCGGAACTCCGCCACCGGCGGCCGCGCCACGTCCGGCAGCCAGTTGCGGTCGTTGCTGGGGGGGATCGAGAACCACCAGGCCAGCACCACCGCCAACGGAACAAGCGCCACGACCAGTCCGCCGCGAAACATCCGGATGCGTATCGCGAGGGCGAGGCTCACGGCGACATAGCCGGCCGCCAGCAGTCCCGCCAGCCACCGCGTTGCAGGGCCGTCGATCCAGAGTGCCGCGGCACCCCAGGCGATGGCGAGGAGCAGCGCGAACCAGAGCAGCAGTCGGGTGAGGCCGCAGCCCAGCTTGAGGAGGGTCATGGGCGGATTCTACCCGGGGTTGGGAGCCTTGCCGACCGCGGCCAGCACCGCCATCGGCCCCGCTTCGCGCATGCGCCGCAGTTGCCGCTCGTCGCGTACAAAGAACGAGCCGGCGTAGGCCAGGGCGTTCACCGAGATGCCGTCGAAGCACTCCCGGGTCCGCGGCACCAGCAACATCCAGTCCGCACCCAGCAGCAGGTTGTAGGGTCCTGACTGACGCAGGCCGTCCGCCGCCTCCCGGGGCGGAAGGCCGGTTCGCAACAGCATTTCCAGGTAGCGCGCGCGCAGTGCCGCCGCCGTTGCGGGGCGCGGCGCCAGCACGTGGGCGAAGCGGAAAGCGGGAACGCAACCGAAATCGCCCTCGAAGCGCGCGGACTCCAGCAGGAGCTGCACCGGCACCGGCGGGCCCTCCGGCGCCAGTGGCAGGGGGACCAGTTGCAGGTGCTTGTGGGACTGGCTGGCGCCGGCGGCGGCCCCCCCGTTGTAGAAGCCGAGACAGGGAAACTCCGCCATGCAGGCCAGCAGCGCCTCGAAGTCGGCCCTGGTGAGCAGCCGCTCCTGGTGCTCGAAGTCGCGGGTGACGATGAGCAGGTGGCCCGCGATGACGTTGAACTTGTTGAGCAGCGCGACGTGGGTGGGGGAGACCTCCGCCACCCGCAGCGCCTCGTCCCAGGGAAGAAAGGGGTCGCCGGTGCCCTGCGCCGTTTCCCGGTCCTTCCGCGCCAGGGCGCATACCCGGCGCAGCAGGAAGCGCACGCCGTGGTCCTCGATGAACTCCCCGGCGGTCGCGACCGGCTGCAGGGCGCCGGATTCCAGCGCCGCGCGGCTGCGCTGCTCCAGCAACCGGGGCAAGGTCCCGCGCGTGAACAACAGCGGGGCGCGGCCGGACATGGCCCGCTCCCTGCTATCGCGCCGCGGGCTGGTCCGGCGGCGTTTCCGCCGCGGAAACGTCTTCGACGCTTCCGCCGAGCACCGGGGGCTCGCGGTCGGCGCGGCCCTCGAAAATGTCCAGGGTGTGGGGGCAGCGCTTTGGCGCCAGAACGTTCTTCGAGCGCCGCGCCCTCGCCAGATCCACGTAGGGGGTCTGGCTCACCAGGAAATACCCCGAGGCCAGCATCTTGTCGGCGGAGGACTGGAACACGCTGGACGGCACCGCGATGTTCTGCAGCGTGAGGTGGCCGGCGGCATCCGCCTCCAGCACCAGATAGAGGCGGGTGCCGTCCTTGAGCTTCTTGGCCCAGGTTTCGCCGACGTGGACTCTGGGCAGGTCTTCGGGGAACAGGTCCGGCCCCGGGGCGGGTGCCCGCAGCGCGGCCCTCAAGCGGACCCCCGGGGGCAGGGGGACAAGTGTCGGAAGCTCAGGTGTCGCATGGGATGCGGCGCATTGTGGCGCATGGGCGCGCTATCCGCAAACCGCCCGCACCTGGGTGATATCGGTGATGCCCTGAAGCACCTTCTCAATGCCGTCCTGCTTGAGGGTGCGCATGCCTTCGGACATGGCCTGCGCCGCGATGGACTCGGCGGGGGAGCGGTTCTGGATCAGCCGCCGGATCGCCGGGCTGCATGGCAGCAGTTCGTGCAGACCCACGCGTCCTACGTAACCGGTGTTGTTGCAGGCGCCGCAGCCGCCGGCGCGAAAGAGGGCGGCCGCGGCCTTGGGCCTGCTCCAGGCCTTGAGGACGGCCGCCGGGTCCATGTTTCTGCCGACGCAGTATTCCCGCGCCAGGGCGGCCAGTTCCTCCTCCGATGGCGTGTACGGGCCCTTGCAGGCGTCACAGAGCCGTCGCGCCAGGCGCTGCGCGAGCACGCCGATCAGCGCGTCGGAGAAGTTGAAGGGGTCCATGCCCAGGTCCAGCAGCCGCGCCACGCTTTCGGGGGCGCTGTTGGTATGCAGGGTCGAAAAGACCAGATGGCCCGTGAGGGAGGCCTCGATGGCGATGCGCGCGGTCTCCACGTCGCGCATTTCCCCCACCATGATGATGTCGGGATCGGCGCGGAACAGGGTGCGCAGGGCGGCGGCGAAGGTCCAGCCGGTACTGGACTGGATCTGGATCTGGCGCAGCCCGGGCTGCACCACCTCGATGGGGTCCTCCGCGGTCCAGATCTTGCGGTCGCCCTTGTTGAGCAGCGCGAGCACCGAATGCAGGGTGGTGGTCTTGCCCGAGCCGGTGGGCCCGCAAACCAGGAACAGGCCATGGGGACGATCCACCAGCAGGCGCAACCGGGCCAGGGTGTCCTCGCGCAGACCCAGCTTTTCTAGGGGCAGCGGCCGCGCCGCCATCAGCAGGCGCATCACCACGTCTTCCAGCCCCCCGGAGGTGGGGATGGTCACCACCCGCACTTCCACGGGCGCGGCCCCGAACCTGCGGAAATCGATCTTCCCGTCCTGCGCCCTGCGGTGGACGGAGATGTCCAGATCGGCCATCACCTTGATGCGGGTGATGAGGGCGGAGCGGAAATTCGCCGGCACCTCCAGGTAAGGGGTGAGCACGCCGTCCCTGCGGAAGCGCACCCGGGTGCTGC
This sequence comes from Burkholderiales bacterium, assembly GCA_035718105.1. Taxonomy (GTDB): domain Bacteria; phylum Pseudomonadota; class Gammaproteobacteria; order Burkholderiales; family UBA6910; genus UBA6910. The sequence goes on along the minus strand of DASTHR010000170.1, from coordinate 1,893 downwards.
GGCGCCCGGGCTCCACCTCGACGTGAATGTCCGACACCCGCTGGGCAAAGGCGTCCTCGATCATCTTGTTCACCAGCCGCACCAGCACGTTGTCGGTGGGGGCGATTTCTTCCACACGCTCTTCCCGCACCTGCTCCGCCGCGAGCTGTACCGCCAGGTCCTTGATCGAGACCGCTTCCGGGGTTCGCCGCGGGCCGGCGGGAGCGGGTGCCCCGTGGCCGGCGCCGTGGTAGGTATCCAGCGCGGCTTCGATTTCCGCGCGGTTGGCAATCACCGGCAGCACCTGCTGCTGGGTCAGAAACCGCAGGCGCTCGAAGGCGGCCTGATCGAGGGGGTTTTCCGTGGCCACCACCAGGCCGTCCGGCGAGCGCTGGATCGGGATCAGGCAGTGGGCGCGGGCAAAGGCGGGATCCACCATCCTCACCGCGGCGGGATCGATCTTGAACTTCGAGAGGTTCACCACCGGGATGCCGAGCTTGCGCGCCAGCACGTCCTTGAGGGTGGCTTCGTCCACCACGCCCATCTCCACCAGAATCTGGCCCAGCGGCGTGGCGCGGTGGCGCTTCTGCTGGTCCAGTGCCGCGCTGATGCGCGCCTCGGTGAGCTGCAGCAGGATCTGCCCCAGGGGGGTCGAAGGATGCCCCTTCTGGGTCGCCAGCGCGGCGGAGAGCTGCTGATCGGTGACCAGCCCCATATCCAGTAGCACTTCGCCCAGTCGCTTCATGGGCAGTGCCTTCTGGCGCTCGAGGGCCGTCGCCATCTGCTCCGGGGTCACGATCTCGTGGGCGGAGAGGTAGTCGCCGAGGCGCTTGTTGCGCAGCGCCTGCTGGTGCTCCAGGGCCTTTTCAATCTGCTCCGGCGTGGCCACTTTTTCGGCCACCAGCATGTCGCCGATCTTCGCGCCGATGCGCCAGCTGGTCAGCGACGCCAGGGGCAGGAAGCTGCGGGTTGCCTCCCCGTCCTCGCCGACGCGGTACAGGAAAAGCCCGTAGTCCGCCTTGCAGTAGCCGCGGGTGGATCCGGTGAGCTTTTCACCGTCGGGAAACTCGACCTCGAAGTCCTGGGTTTCGCCGGGAGCGAACACCTCGTCGGGCTGCGCTTCAAGGATCTTGCTGTCTTCGATCAGATCCACCGGCTCCGTGAGGTGCAGTACCTTGATCGAGTCGAAGGTGAGGCTGAGCAGTTCTTCCTCCCCGTCCGGTATCAAAACCACCACGGACTGGTCGGGGTCGAGGTGCTCGAGGGTCCCGCTCAGGATTCTCCCGTCGCCGAGAAACGCCACGCAGCCGGCGGGACGGGTCGCCGCTTCCAGCGGCAGCCGGAATCCCGGCGGTGCGGGCCATTCGAAGTCGTGAGGCATGGCTTTATGCGTTATCTATGACCGCTCAAGGGGATTCTAGCACCGGTCGGCGTGGCTCCCGCGCAGAACAAAAAGCCCGTGGGGTTTCCCCCACGGGCAATCCCGTTGCGACAGGTGATAGTGCTTTTCTAGTGCGCGAGAGGTGGATGACCTTTCTGCGAGGTCAGCCGCACGCCCCCACCGCGCCGCAGGAGGTGCAGAAGTCGCATCCGTCCTTGCGGATCATGGTGAAGTTGCTGCACTCCTTGCACTGCTTGCCGGGCTGCAGCTTGCCCATCATGGTCCGGCTCTGCTCCGCCATGTCCTTTACCGACTCGGGGATCTCCAGCACGCCCATGGGGGCGAGGGGATAGCCCGCGTCATCCAGCACCCCGAGCATGGAGTAGCGATGAATGATGAGACGCGCCACGTAGGCCACGGTGGAGGGCCAGGTCTGCTGTTTCTCCGAGCCGGGCACCCGGGCCATGAAGTCCCCCAGGGGCTCGGAGTAGTTCAGGAGCTTGCGCAGCTTCATGCCGATCCAGGCCGGATCG
>DASTHR010000169.1:0-2391 GCA_035718105.1 Burkholderiales bacterium | reverse complement strand
CCGGATCAGGCGCACGGTGACGTCCTCGCCGGGGCGCCAGGCGTGGACGTCGGCGTCGTCCACCACCGTGGCCGCCGCCACCTCGGCATTGGCCAGGGTCATGTTCTGGGCCATGAACTTGCGCACCCCCCGCAGCAACTCCTGGGGGCCGGCCTCGGCCAGCACCCGCGCCACCCGCTCCACGTCGCCGCTGGTGATGAGCCCGTCGTGGCCGGTGGGGGTGACCATGGCGAGGTCCACGTTGAGGCGCCGCGCCAGCGCCCGCACTGCCGGGGTGGCCTTGATACCGGCCGCGGCCTTCGCGGGCAGCGGTGACGCCTGCTCCCTCAGTACTTCGCTTCCGGCCTGCACCTCGCCGACCACGGTGCCGGTGTCGGCTTCCGCGCCGGCTTCCTCGAAGCCCGCCAAGGGCTGGCCCACTTTGACGACGCTGCCCGCCTCTGCGAAGAGCTTCTCGACGCGCCCGGCGTAGGGGGTGGGCACCTCGACGATGGCCTTGGCGGTCTCCACTGACACCAGCGGCTGGCCGGCCACCACATGGTCCCCGGGGCTCACGTGCCAGGCGACGATCTCGGCTTCCTGCAGGCCTTCGCCCAGGTCGGGCAGCTTGAATATCTTCATGGTGGCTATTGGAACTCCAGAACCCGGCGCACGGCGGCCAGGATGCGGGCCCTGCCCGGGAGGTAGTCCGCTTCCAGTTTCGGCAGCGGCATGATGCAGTCCCACCCGCTGACCCGCTGCACCGGCGCCAGCAGCGAGAGCAGGCCCTGCTCGGCGAGACCGGCGGCAATCTCGGAGCCGAAGCCGCCGGTGCGCGCCGCCTCCTGCGCGATCACGCAACGCCCGGTGCGCGCCACGGAGTCCAGGATGGTCTGCAGGTCCAGTGGCTTTAGGGTGGAGACATCGATCACCTCCACGGCGATGCCTTCCCGCTCCAGATCGTCCGCCACCGCCAGGGCTTCGTGGACCATGGCGCCCCAGGCGACGAGGGTGATGTCGGTGCCCTCCCGCGCCACGTGGCAGGCATCGAGTGCCAGCGCCTTGCCGTCGTCCGCGACTTCCTGCCTCACCAGCCGATAGAGCCGCGTGGGCTCCAGGAACACGACCGGGTCGGGGTCCCGGATTGCCGCCAGCAGCAGTCCATAGGCACGCTTCGGGGAGGAGGGCACCACCACCCGCAGGCCGGGAACATGGGCGAAGAACGTTTCCACGCTCTCCGAGTGGTGCTCGGGGGCGTGGATGCCGCCACCGTTGGGCATGCGCAGTACTAGCGGGCAGGTGAGCCGGCTCCGCGTGCGGTTGCGCAGGCGGCTGGCGTGGTTGACGAGGTGGTCGAGGGTTGAATAGGCGAAACCGGAGAACTGGATCTCCGCCACCGGCCTCAGCCCCTGCGCCGCCATGCCCACTGCCATGCCGGCGATCACGGTCTCCGCCAGGGGCGTGTCCATGACCCGCCGCGGGCCGAACCTCGCCAGCAGGCCGACCGTGGCGCGGAACACGCCGCCGTCCACGCCCACGTCCTCGCCGAGCACCACCACATCGGGGTCGCGCGCCATTTCGTACCCAAGGGCAAGGTTCAGCGCCTCCACCAGCGTGATCTCAGCCATGGCCTGGCTCCATGCGGGCGCGGCGCGCGGCGGCGAAGCGCAGTGCCTCATCGCGTTGGGCCGCCAGCGGCGGCGGAAGCGCGGCATAGAGGTGTTCGAACATGGCCCCGGCTGAGGGCGGGGGGAAAGCCAGGTACGCATCCACCGCCGCCTGCACTTCCTTCGAGCAGTCGAGGATCAACGCCTCTTCCTGTTCCTTGGTCCAGGCGCCCCGGGCGACGAGCCAGGCGCGCAGCCGCGTGAGCGGCTCGAGGGGCCAATGCTCGCTCACTTCCTGCTCGCTTCGGTAGCGCCTGGCGTCGTCGGCGGTGGTATGGTCGGCAAGCCGGTAGGTGAGGGCCTCGATCAGCGTCGGCCCGCCGCCGTCGCGCGCGCGGGTGATGGCCCGCTCCGCGGCATGGCGCACCGCGATGACGTCGTTGCCGTCCACCTGCAGGCCCTCGAAGCCGGCGGCGATCGCCTTCTGCGCCAGGGTTTCGGCCGCACTCTGGCGCGGGCGCGGCACGGAGATGGCGTAGTGGTTGTCGACGCACACGAACACCATCGGCAGTCGCCACACACCCGCCAGGTTGATGGCTTCGTAGAAGTCACCCTTGGAGCTGGCGCCGTCGCCGAAGGCGCAGACGGCGACCCGGGGCTGGCCGCGGACGTGAAAGGCTGTGGCGATGCCCACGGCGTGGCAGATCTGGGTGGCGATGGGAACGCAGATCGGGAAGTCCTGCCTCGGCCCGCTGAAGTCCATGCCGGCCTCGTCGCCCGACCAGTAGCGCAACAGTTCAGCCAT
>DASTHR010000168.1:0-3385 GCA_035718105.1 Burkholderiales bacterium | reverse complement strand
TCCCGTTACTGCCGGACATGACCGTCGCCCAGCACCACCCACTTCTGGGAGGTGAGGCCTTCCAGCCCCACCGGGCCCCGGGCGTGGATCTTGTCGTTGGAGATGCCGATCTCCGCGCCCAGGCCGTACTCGAAGCCGTCGGCGAAGCGGGTCGAGGCGTTCACCATCACCGAGCTGGAGTCCACCTCGTTCAGGAAGCGCCGCGCCCGGGTGATGTCCTCGGTCACGATGGCGTCGGTGTGGGCCGAGCCATAGCGGTTGATGTGGGCGATGGCCTGGTCCAGGTCCTCCACCACCTTCACCGCCAGGATCGGCGCCAGGTATTCCGTGGACCAGTCCTCCTCGGTGGCGGATTTCATGTCCGCGACGATGGCCCGGGAGGCTTCGCAGCCCCGCAGTTCGACGCCTTTCTCGAAATAGACCTTGCAGATGCGCGGCAGGAACACCCCGGCAACCCCCTTCGCCACCAGCAGCGTTTCCATGGTGTTGCAGGTGCCGTAGCGCTGGGTCTTCGCGTTGTCGGCGACCCGCAGCGCCTTGTCCAGGTCGGCGCGGTCGTCAACGTAGACATGGCAGTTGCCGTCAAGGTGCTTGATCATGGGCACGCGGGACTCGCGGATCAGGCGCTCGATCAACCCCTTGCCGCCGCGGGGCACGATCACGTCGACGAACTCCCGCATGGTGATCAGCTCGCCCACCGCCGCGCGGTCGGTGGTTTCGATCACCTGCACCGAGGTCTCCGGGAGGCCGGCGGCCTTCAGTCCTTCACGCACGCAGGCGGCGATGGCCTGGTTGGAATGGATCGCCTCCGAGCCGCCCCGCAGGATGGTCGCGTTGCCCGCCTTCAGGCACAGGCCCGCGGCGTCGGCGGTCACGTTGGGCCGGGCCTCGTAGATGATGCCGATCACCCCCAGGGGCACGCGCATGCGCCCCACCTGGATGCCGGTGGGCCGGTAGTTGAGGCCGGTGATCTCGCCCACCGGGTCCGGCAGGGCGGCGATCTGCAGCAGGCCCTCGGCCATGCCCGCGACTCCCTTGGCGGTCAGAGTCAGGCGGTCCGTCATCGCCGCGTCCAGCCCCTTTTCCTTCGCCGCCGCCAGGTCCCGGGCATTGGCCGCCAGCAGCCGGTCCGCATCCCGCCGGATGGCTTCCGCCATCACCGTCAGCGCAGTGTTCTTGGTGCGCGTGTCGGCGCGGGCCATCAGCCGCGAGGCCGCCCGGGCTTCCCGCCCCACCGACTGCATGTAGGCCTTGATGTCAACGATGTTCATCGGGGAATACCTCAGTGAACTGAGCAGGCAATTCTAGCCCCGGAGCGGAACCGTGGATACAGGGTGCCGGGCGGCAGGTCCGGCTTGTAGATCCGGCCCCCGACCGAGTCGGGGGCAGGTTTTCAGCCGGACACCCATGTCCGCATGGATGCGGACCTATGGAAACCGGCCTTGTGGCCGTGGGTCCGGCTTCAGCCGGACGCCCCTCAACCGCCGACCGCCCGCTTCGGGGACGCGGCGGGCCCGCAGAATCGCAATCCGAGTTGCAGCAACTCGTCCCAGACATCCCGGCTCTTCAGGCCCTTGATCGCCTTGTCGATCTCCGCTGCGTGCAGCAACGCGTCCCCCACCTGGGCCGGGCTCAACCGCCTCAGTGCCCGCTGCATGGCGTCCTGCCGGGGTCCCCAGACGCGGGACTCGCGAAGCAGCGCGGACACCGGCCTGCCCTGCCTCAGCCCCTCCATCATCCGGGACAGGGCGCGGATGTCCTCCGCCATCACCCACAGCAGCAGCGGCGTGCCCTCGCCTTCGCCGCGCAGTCCCTCCAGCACCCGGGCGAGGCGCGCCGCGTTTCCCGTAAGCATCGCCTCCGAAACCTGGTAGACGTCGTAGCGCGCCACGTCCAGCACCGCCTCCCGCACCTGCGCGAAGTCCAGTGTTCCGGGCGCGAACAGCAGGGCCAGCTTCTGGATTTCCTGCCACGCCGCCAGCAGGTTGCCCTCCACCCGGTCCGCCAGGAACTGCAGCGTGTCGGCGTCCGCCTTGTGTCCCTGCATGCCCAGCCGCCCGGCGATCCAGGCGGGGAGCCCGGCGCGGCCCACCGGGTTCGCCGCCACTGCCACGCCGGCAGCTTCCAGCGCGCCGAACCAGGCGCTCTGTTGCTGGGCGCGATCCAGCTTGGGCAGGATGACCAGCGTCAGCGTGTCCGGCGGCAGGTTCCCGCAATAGGCCTGGATCGCCTGCGCGCCCTCGACCCCGGGCTTGCCGCCGGGAATGCGCAACTCCAGGAGGCGGCGGTCACCGAAAAGCGAGAGGCTGGAACCGCTGGCTGCGAGGCGCCCCCAGTCGAAGCCGGCCTCGGCCTGCAGCACCTCGCGCACCGCGTAGCCGGCGCGCCTCGCCTCGGCGCGGATGCGGTCCGCCGCCTCCAGCGCCAGCAGCGGCTCGTCGCCGTGGATGGCGTAGAGCGACTTAAGGCCGCGGGCGAGATGCGGGGCGAGTTGTTCGGAGTCGAGGCGCATGGCGGAAATGACACGCCCCATTCTGGCGGAGCGGGCAGCAGCATTCTACCGGAGGCCCGGGCTTTCCAGTTCGTGGTGGCCTGCCCGGTGCTTGTTCCTCGGCGCCCCGGCGCGAGTGCGACCAACAAATGGACGGCTCCGTGATTCCCCTCAGCCACCCGCTCAAGTTCCGCTGACCCGCGCAGCAGGGCGGCAAGGGCACGCCCTCGCTGGCCTGACGGGATCAAGCGCGCGGCGTCAGGCGCCTGCCCATAGACCGAGGCCGGGATCGCTGTCTCTCATGGGTATTTCCGGGCCTGCCTCCTTCACCATGGCGGGGCATTCCTCCTTGATTTAGCATTGCATATCGAGGCACCCGGCGGCCCTGGCAATGCGGCGCCGGCGTGTTGCGGGCCGCGCCTGTGCGGCCCGGAGGACAGGCGGATGCATACCGACACGCTAGAACGACTGCGGCACTCGCACGATTTCGCGATCGACCACGAGCAGGCCGAGAAAAGCACCACCCGGGTCATGATCCTCACCGCGATCATGATGGCGGTGGAGATCGTGGCCGGCGCGTTTTATGGCTCCATGGCGCTGCTGGCGGACGGCTGGCACATGGCGACCCATGTGGCGGCGTTCGGGATCGCGCTGTTCGCCTACCGCTACGCCCGCAGCCACGCCGACAACCCGCGCTTCACCTTCGGCACCGGCAAGGTGAGCGTGCTGGGCGGATTCGCCAGCGCCGTGGCGCTGGCGGTGGTGGCGCTGGTGATGGCGCTGGAATCGGTGCTGCGCATGCTGGAGCCCCAGGCGATCCAGTTCAGCCAGGCCATAGGCGTGGCGGTGGCGGGTCTGGCGGTGAACCTGGCGAGCGGCTGGATGCTGCGCGAC
>DASTHR010000167.1:0-3294 GCA_035718105.1 Burkholderiales bacterium | reverse complement strand
GCAAGTCTCCTGATCCATGGCCCGGCTGGATTTCGTTCCCGGCAATCGCCTGACCCTGCTGCGCAACGGCGCGGAGTTCTTTCCGGCGCTGGAAGCCGCCATCGACGGCGCGGCGCGGGAAGTCTATCTTCAGACCTACATATTCAGGGCGGATCGCGCCGGACTGCGCATCGCGGAAGCCCTCAAGCGCGCGGCCGGGCGCGGAGTCGAGGTATGTCTGCTCATCGACGGCTTCGGTTCCAGCGAATTGCCCGAGGAGTTTGCCGATGGACTGCGCAAGGCGGGAGTGAGACTGCTCTATTTCCGTCCGGACCCGTCGCGCTGGCAGCTCAAGCGCAACCGGTTGCGACGCATGCACCGCAAGGTCGCGGTGGCGGACGGGCGGCTGGCGTTTGTCGGCGGCATCAACATCGAGGATGACATCCAGCCCGGCGGGCCGCCGGCGCCGCGTTTCGATTTCGCGGTGGCGGTGGAGGGCCCGCTGGTGTCCGCCATCCACCACATGGCGCGCCGCCTGTGGGGGCTGGTGGCCTGGTCGCAACTGCGCCGGCGCCAGGCCCTGCCTGCCCTGCCGCTGTCCACCGCCCGTGCCGGGGAGCACCGCGCGGCGCTCGCGCGCCGGGACAACCTGCGGCATCGCCACGATATCGAGCGCGCCTACCTGGACGCCATCGCCGCCGCCCGCGGCGAGGTGCTGATCGCCAACGCCTATTTCCTGCCCGGGCGGCGCTTTCGCCGTGCCCTGGTGGACGCGCGGCAACGCGGTGCCCGCGTGGTGCTGCTGCTGCAGGGCAGGATTGAATACGTCCTGCAGCATTACGCCACCCGCGCCCTTTACGGCAGCCTGCTCGGTGCGGGAGTGGAGATCTACGAGTACCAGAAGAGTTACCTGCACGCAAAGGTTGCCTGCGTGGACAAGCGCTGGGCCACCGTGGGCTCCTCCAATTTCGATCCGTTCAGCCTGCTGCTGGCCCGGGAGGCCAACGTTGTGGTGGAGCATGAGGGATTCGCCGGCGAACTCCGGGACAGTCTGCTGCGGGCCATTCAGGACGATTCGGTGGCGGTGCATGGCGAACGCTGGCGCGACGAGCCCCTGATCGACCGGGCCCTGAGCTGGCTCGCCTACGGGGCGGTGCGCTGGTTCATGGGCGTCGCCGGGTATGGATATCATGACGAGCCCCTGGGCTGAGGGCTCTGTGGTGCTGCAAGGATAGGCTGGTATTATTTGGAGATAAGCGGATTAAATTAGTCGGATTTGCAAGGATCAAAATAAACTTTGCTCAATAAGGAGCGGATCCGTCCGGATCCGAAAACCATGGAGGAGGAGAACCGTGAACAAACATGAGGCGCAGGGCCAGGGCGCGCGGGCTGTTTTTTTCGGGGCGCTGATGGTGGCAATGGCCTGCCCGATCGCGGCCCAGGCCGCATCCATGGCGGCGCCGCTGGACACCGCGCCTGCCGCGTCTCCCGAGCCCTGGAAACGCTACGGCAACTGGGCGCAGACCGACTGGAACTTCAACACCATGCGGGAGGACAAGTCGCCGCCGGTGCCGAAGCAGTTCCAGAAGGTATACGGGCCCATCACCGACGGCGACGCGGAGCGGGGCAAGAAGCTGTTCGGCGACCGTTCCAAGGGCGGCAGCTGCATGGTGTGCCACGTGGTGCCGGGATCGAGCCTGTCGGGCAACGTGGGGCCGGACCTGTCCACCCTGGGCACCTGGGGCCGCTCGGACTGGCAGCTCTACAACTACATCTTCGATGCGCGCCAGTTCAATCCCGGCACCATGATGCCCCCTTGGGGCACTCACGGCGTGCTCAACGACCAGGAGATCCGCGACCTGGTGACCTACCTCAAGACCCTGAAGGAGCCGGCCAAGCTCTCGGACCTGGACGATCCAAACAAGCGGCCGCTGCCCAAAGTGACGGCGGACTACCTCGATCCCACCGAGAACCCCGCGATGTTCGAGATGGACCGGGGCAAGGAGCTCTACGGCAAGGCTGGACCCAACGGCAAGTCCTGCGCCAGTTGCCACAAGGACCCGGCGAAGGAGTTCAAGACCTGGGCCGCGCGCATGCCCTATTACGAGCCGCGCATGAAAAAGGTGCTGAACACCGAGGAGTTCCTGGCGCGCCACACCCGGGCCACTACCGGCGAGGACTGGCGCATGCAGACGGACGAGAACACCTCGCTCTCCATCTACGTGCGCCACTTTGCCCACGGCCAGAAGATCGACATCCAGTTCCGCACGCCCCAGGAGAAGGCGGCGGCGGAGAAGGGCAAGCAATTGATGGACCGCAAGGTGGGCCAGCTCAACTTCAAGTGCAACGACTGCCATGGCCAGGGCGCCGACAAGTGGATGCGCGGCCAGTATGTGCTGGGGTCCAAGAACCAGGTGGGACGCCACCCCTACTGGCGCACCAGTCAGGGCGAGATCTGGACCCTGCGCAAGCGCTTCCAGTGGTGCGGGGTAGCGGTGCGCGCTAATGAACTTCCCCCGGACGCGCCCGAGTACGGTTACCTCGAGTACTACCTGACCTCGCTCTCCAACGGCAAGCCGGTGGACGGGCCGGGCATCGGACACTGAGGGAGCCTCTGACGAGGCCCCTCAGGCCCTATCGCGGTGCAACAAGAAGGGGGCGCGCTCGCTGTTGGTGCGCAATTGCGCCGAGTTGCCGATCGCGGGTATTTCCAAGTGACTGTTTCGTAACGGGTGAGAGCCTGGCATCCAACTTGCTAAGTTAAGGCTGAAGCGCCGGGTGCCCCATGCGCCCGGTGTCTTCATCCTCCTCCTTTGGCTCAATGGGGCGTCCTCGCGGACGCCCCCTTTTTTTGGTGCTCACGCACGTTCATCGGGACCAGGAAGCCCCCAGCGCGTCCGGATGCTGCAGCAATGCCCGGGTGCGGCCGGCCCGGGTCACGTGGCCTGTGTCCACCAGCACATTCTCCCGCGGCCCGCGCAGCAGCACGTGGTTGGCGCACAGCCAGTCGCGCACGATAACGTGCACCGAACCGGGGAGCCCTGGAACCGCTCACCCCGTGGTGCGCGGAAGCGGCGGCCGCGGCGCCATCGCGGCTACTTGATCAGCGCGGAAAGTTCCCTGAACTCCGCGGTGCCGGCCTGTCCCAGCCACTCGAACACCACCATCTCGGTGTTCACCACCGGGATGCCGGCAAGGCGCAGGCGGTCCATGGCCAGCGCGTGGCTTTCGGCGCGGCGCGACGAGGTCGCATCCGCCACCACCAGCGCGTCGTAGCCCCGCTCCTTGAGGCCCAGCGCGGTCTGCAGCACGCAC
>DASTHR010000166.1:0-10490 GCA_035718105.1 Burkholderiales bacterium | reverse complement strand
CCGGGATCCGAAGGCGCTGCCCCTGGTCATGCTCACCTCCATGGGGCAGCGGCAGAAGGGCGTGGCCTGGGAGCGCGCCAGCTTTGCGGTGCAGATCAACAAGCCGATCAAGCCGTCCCAGCTCTACGATGCCCTGGTTTCCACCCTGGACCGGCAGCAGGAGCCGCGGCCGCGCATCGAGACGCGACTCGACGCCGGCATGGCGCAGCGCCGACCGCTCTCCATCCTGGTGGCGGAGGACAACGCGGTGAACCAGAAGGTGCTGCTGCGCATCCTCGCCCGGATGGGCTATCGCGCCGACCTGGCGGCGAGCGGCGTGGAAGTGCTCGACGCCCTGGAGCGGCAGGAGTACGACCTGGTGCTTATGGATGTGCACATGCCCGAACTCGACGGCATCGAGGCCACCCGGCGCATCGTACAGCGGTTCCTGGGGCGCCGGCGCCCGCGCATCGTTGCCATGACCGCCGATGCGCTGGAGGGGGACCGCGACCGCTGCCTCGCCGCCGGCATGGACGGCTACCTGTCCAAGCCCATCTACATCCAGGAACTGATGGCGGTGCTGGAGCAGACACCCGGGCATGGCGCGGTGCCTCCCGGGGCCGCGCCGCTGGACCCTGAGCGCCTGGCGGCTCTGCGGTCGGGCGGCGCCAGTTCACGCCCGCTGGTGGAGGTGGTGGCGAACTTCCGCGCCGATGCGCCCCGCCGGCTCCGGAGCCTGTGGGGAGCCATCACAGACGGCGACGCCCTCACCCTGGCGGATGCGGCGCGGCGCTTTCGCGCGATGCTGGATGAACTGGGCGCGTTGCGCATGTCGGAACTCTGCGCACGGCTCGAGGCCCTCGGTGGTGAAGGTGGAACCCGGGGCGCGGCGGCCCTCATGGAGGAACTGGACCAGGAGTACGAGCGCGTGCGCGCCGCGCTGGAGAACCTGGACGGCGCGTCCGCATGAAGTAAACGCCCGCTGTCCCTGAAAGCCTTGCGCCACCCCCATTCCGCTTCCGGGACGCGGTAGAATGCGGGCGTCCGAGCCCGAACCCAAGAGATTCTTCATGACCATCACTCCCGAGGCCGTCCGCGACAAGGCGCGCATCCTGGCGGAGGCGCTGCCCTACATCCAGCGCTTTCACGGCAAGACTCTCGTGATCAAGTACGGCGGCAACGCCATGACCGACGAGGGGCTGAAGCAGGGGTTCGCCCGGGACGTGGTGCTGCTCAAGCTGGTGGGCATGAACCCGGTGGTGGTGCATGGCGGCGGGCCCCAGATCGACGACCTGCTGAAGCGGGTCGGCAAGCAGGGGGAATTCGTGCAGGGCATGCGGGTCACCGACAGTGAGACCATGGACGTGGTGGAGATGGTGCTCGGCGGCCAGGTGAACAAGGAGATCGTGAGCCTGATCAACCGCCACGGCGGCAAGGCGGTGGGCCTCACCGGCAAGGACGGCGCGTTCATACGGGCGCGCAAGATGATGCTGCCCCACAAGGAGCGCGCCGACGAGCTGATCGACATCGGCCAGGTGGGGGAGATCGAGGCCATTGACCCGAGCCTGATCGCACTGCTGGACAGCCAGGACTTCATCCCGGTGATCGCGCCCATCGGCGTCGGCCGGGAAGGGGAGGCTTTCAACATCAACGCCGACCTGGTGGCGGCGAAGCTGGCGGAGATTCTCAGGGCCGAGAAGCTGATCGTCCTCACCAACACGCCGGGCGTGCTGGACAAGCAGGGCAAGCTGCTCACCGGCCTCACGGCGCGGCAGGTGGACGATTTGTTCGCCGACGGCACCATCCACGGCGGCATGCTGCCCAAGATCGCCTCCGCGCTGGACGCGGTGCGGAGCGGGGTCAAGTCCTGCCACATCATCGACGGGCGGGTGGAGCACGCCCTGCTGCTGGAGATCTTCACCGACCAGGGGGTGGGCACCTGGATACGCAGCAAATGACGGCGTGAGGAGTGGGGGATGCGCCGTGACCAGATGGGGCGGCGGGACGTGCACGCCTCCCGCCGCACCACCCCGCAGGCCGCGCCCACATGGATCTTCGACCTCGACAACACCCTGCACGACGCCAACCCGCACATCTTCCCCCACATCAGCCGCAGCATGACCGCCTACCTGCAAGCCCACCTGAACCTGGACGCCGAGGCGGCCAGCGCGCTGCGGGTGCGTTACTGGAAACGCTATGGCGCGACGCTGCTGGGCCTGATGCGCCACCACGACACCGACCCGCGGCATTTCCTGTGGCACACCCACCAGTTCCCCCGGCTCGAGCGCATGGTGGTGCGGGAGCCCTGGCTGCGCCAGTCGCTGGCGCGGTTGCCGGGTCGCAAGTTCATCTTCTCCAACTCCCCGGTGCACTACTCGCGGGCGGTGCTGGAGGTGCTGGGCATCGCCGGGCTGTTCCAGGACGTGTTCTCCATCGAGCAGACGCGCTTCCGGCCCAAGCCGGACCCGGCGGGCTTCCGGCGCTTGTTCCGGCGCCACCGGCTGCGTCCCGGGGCATGCGTCATGGTGGAGGACAGCCTGGAGAACCTGCGGGCCGCGAAGGCGCTGGGAATGAAGACCGTGTGGGTGACGCGTTCGGTGAGGACGCCGCCCTGCGTGGACGCGAGCGTGGGCTCGGTGCGCGAGCTGCCGCGGATGATCGGAAGACTGCTTGGCACATAGGGGGGAACATGCCCGCGAAGCCCGGTGAAAGAAGGCTGCAGATCCTCCAGACGCTGGCCCAGATGCTGGAACAGCCCAAGGGAGAAAAGATCACCACCGCCGCCCTGGCGGCGAAGCTGGATGTCTCGGAGGCGGCACTCTATCGCCACTTCGCGAGCAAGGCCCAGATGTTCGAGGGCCTGATCGAGTTCATCGAGGAGACGCTGTTCGGCCTGATCAACAAGATCACCTCCGAGGAGGCGAGCGGGGTGAGGCAGCTCGAGGGCGTGCTCTCGGTGCTGCTCGCCTTCCCGCGCAAGAATCCGGGCATGACCCGGGTGCTGATCGGCGACGCTCTCGTGCACGAGGACGAACGACTGCAGGCGCGCATCAACCAGCTCATGGACCGGCTGGAGGCGACGCTCAAGCAGTCGCTGCGCATCGCCATCACCCGGGAGGAGGTTGCTCCGCACACCGACCCCGCGGTGCATGCCAACCTCCTGCTCGCATTTGTCGTCGGCCGCTGGCACCAGTTTGCCAGGAGCGGTTTCCGGCGCGATCCGCTGGAGCATTGGGCGGCCCAGTGGCCCAGCCTGCTTCCCTGAGGCGCCGCGCCGGTCTCTGGGCGTGGCTGTGCATCGCGCTGCTGCTGGCGGCGGCGCCGGCGCGCGGCGGGCAGGACTGGTTCACCTATTACTACCTGGACAAGGATCCCGGCGAGGTCGTGGCGGCGATCCGGGAACTGGCGGAGGACGAGGCCCTGTCCCCCGGTCCCCAGGAGGCGCCGGTCGCCAGTTTCTTCGCCGAGGTGTTCCGCGCGCACCCGGAGCGGGCGGCGGGCTGGATCGAGGAGGCGGGGCTTGCCCCGGAGAGCCGCAAGACCCTGGTGAAGGCGCTGTGGCTGGCGGGCCTGGAGGAGGAGGCGGTGAAGCGGGCCACGCTGGACCACTGGCCGAAGGCGGACCTGGAAAAGCTGCGCCGGCCGCCCCCCGACCGCTTCCGCTTCCGCATCAGCGATCCCAGCCACCTGGACATGATGTGGGCCGCTTTCATGGCCACCGGCGACAGCCGGTATCCGGTGCGGGTGATTGACGTGCTGGACCATGCCGTGCCCGAGGGCGACGCCGCCATGGCCGCGATGCTGCTGCGGAGCGCGGCGCGGTTCTCCCTGGTGGCCAACGCCCTCAGGCATGAAATCGTGCACCGCGCGATCGACGCGGAGGCCGCCCGGCGCACCGGCTTGTCGCGAGAAGTGCTGGCCGGTGTGCTGGCCGAGGTGCCCGAGGGTGCCCAGTCGTTCCCGACCCGGGACGGGGAGTTCTCCGCGATGTTGTTCGTCACTGACGATCCCGGTTTTCGCCGTCGCTGGGCGGAGATGCCGGTCGAGGAGGCGCCCGAGATCGAGCCGGTGTCGCGGGTCCGGCGAGGCCGGCAACTGGAGGTGGAACTGGTGTTCACCGGGATCGGCCTGGATGCGGACCTGCGGGGGGAAGTGGTGTGGGATCTCGCGATCCTGCGCCCGGACGGCCAGGCCTACGGTGAGTTCAAGGACATGCAGGCGCTCGCGGGGCGCCGGCCGAGCCGCTACATGGTGAGCCTTTCCGAGTCCGCGGTGCAGATCACTTTCGATCCGCCGGATCCCCCCGGTGCCTATGTGCTGAAAGCCTCGGCACGGGATCGGGTGGGCAATCGCAGGGTGGAGCTTTCGACGCGACTGGAACTCGCCGGCGATTGACAGGCTGTTGAAAAACCCCTCGGGGCCGCGGCGCTGGCTTTCCGGGATGCCCCGCCGCAGCGTCGTGCCTCGGAACGCGCACAGCGCAGGCGGGGATCCGCTCGCTTCGCGGTCGCATCCCCGGCGCCGGAAGCGCCGGGGCCCCTGCTCCGCGCTGCGCGAGCGTGGCGCGAAGCGAGCCGCGTCGAATGGCGGGTGCACATTTGCAAGGCGAGCGACAAAGCAGATCGCCCGGAAAGCCTCGCCCCGTCCGGGTTTGCACGAAAAATGCCCATCTCCGTCGTTGCGCTCCTCGGCATCGTAGTCTTGGCTACGACCTTCGTCGCGCGCCTAGGATCTGAGCATTTTTCGTGTCAAACGCAGCTACCGGAGGGTTCTTCAACAGCCTGTCTAAGGCAAGGGTTTGAACCACCAAGACACAAAGGCACAAAGGAAAATCTGGTTGCCCTGGCGTAGGCAGACGCTGGTGCAGCCTGGGGCTTGAACCCGGCGTCTTGGTGGTGAAACTGGTCTTCCAGCCTATCGGGTGTGCCGGGAGAAGAACTCCCAGATCAGCGCCGAGGCGTCGGGGCCGAAGCGGTCGTTGTAAGGCTGGCTCTCGTCACCGCCGCTCCAGGCGTGAGCCATGCCCTGCACGCGGTACTCCTTGATCAGGGTGCGCCCCCCCGCCGAATATTCCCGCACCAGGTAGCTGCGCCCGCCGGGCACGGCCTCGGTGCGGGCGGAAGTGGCCCGCGCGTTCACGCTGTCGTTGTCCCGGCCGTCGTCCGCGAGGTCGTTCATCTGGGCGAAGACCTCGACGATCTGGCCGGCGTTCACCGGCCGCACCCGCTCGTCGGCTTCGCCCTGGATGACGATGACCGGCATGGCCAGCCTGCCGGCGCCCGAGCATTTCCATGCGTCACGGCCTGCCTCGGCCGGGGGCGTGCCGCCTCCCTTTTCCAGCGCGGAAAGAGCGGTCCAGGGACTGGCGGCGGCCTTGTAGGCGACCCCGGAATGGATGGCGGCGGCGGCAAACAGGCCCGCATGGCAGGCGGCGAGGATGGAGGTCATCGCGCCTCCCGCCGAGAGTCCGGCCACGTAAACGCGGCGCCGGTCCACGGGGTGACGCTTCGCCACCGCCTCCACCATGCCGGCGATGATGGCGGCCTCGCCCCAGCCGCGCTGGCTGGCGGCGTCAAACCAGTTCCAGCAGTGCTGCGCGTTCTGCAGGGGAGACTGGCGCGGGTACAGCACAAGGAAGCCGTGCCGGTCGGCGAGCCGGTTCATCCGGGTGCCGGCCGCGAACGCGTCCGGGTCCTGCTTGCAGCCATGGAGCATCACCACCAGGGGTGCTGGCTGCTGCTCCGGAATTCCATCGGGGAGATAAAGCCGGTATTCCCGCGACGGCCAGACCAGGGGGGCGTGGACCAGGAAGCCCTTCCAGCTGCGGTGGCTGCCGTCGGTCCAGCGACCGGCGTGGACGGGCAGGGCGAGCAGCAGCGCGGCCGCCGCTAAGGCCGCTGGCCGCAAACTCCGCACCGCGGGTCCTTCTTCAGGCGCACCGGCCGCCACTCCATGGCCAGGCCATCCAGCAGCAGCAGGCGGCCGGTGAGGGGCTCGCCGGCGTCCGCCAGGAGTTTGAGCGCCTCGGCCGCCTGCACGCAGCCGATGATGCCCACCAGGGGCGCGAACACGCCCATGACCGCGCAGCGCAGGTCTTCCGACTCCGCGTTCTCGGGGAACAGGCAGGCGTAGCAGGGGCTGTCGGGTCTGCGCATGTCGAACACCGCGACCTGGCCGTCGAAGCGGATGGCCGCGCCCGACACCAAGGGCTTGCGGTGGCGCACGCAGGCGCGGTTTACCGCGTGGCGGGTGGCGAAATTGTCGCTCGCGTCCAGCACCAGGTCGTGGTCTGCCGAGAGCGCTTCGATACGCGCCGGGTCCACCCGCTCGCGGATGGCCGTTACCTTCACGTCCGGGTTGATCTGGGCAAGGGTCTCCCGGGCGGACTCCACCTTGGGCCGCCCTATGGACTGGGTGCGGTGGACGACCTGGCGCTGCAGGTTGGTGAGGTCCACGTCGTCGTGGTCACACAGGGTGAGGTTGCCGACGCCGGCCGCGGCGAGGTAGAGCGCCACCGGCGAACCCAGGCCGCCGGCGCCGATCACCAGCACCCGGGAGGACAGCAGCTTCTCCTGGCCCTCGATGCCGATCTGGGGAAGCAGGATGTGTCGGCTGTAGCGCAGCAGCTGCTGGTCGTTCATGGCGATGTGGCGGAGTCGGGAAACCGGGATTGTACGCCGGGGAGCATCAAAGCAGACCGCCGCCCGAAGGCGGCGGTTTCACTGCGCGGCCTTGGGGCCGGGTTACTTGGCGCTGGTGGTCTGCATGACGTTCACGCCCTTGAGCAGGTTCAGCGCCTGGTTGAGCTGGTAGTCGTCCTTGGATCCGAACACCGTGGGCTCGCGCTTCTCTGCTTTCTCCTCTTCCTTGGGCTTGGTCGGGGCGGACTGGCTTTCGGTATCGGGTTTCGCCTCCGGCTTGGCTCCCTTGTCCTTCTCGTCGCCATTGCTCAGATGGCGGTCGAGGTCCGCTTCCCGCATGCGCATGGCGCTGTCGCTGGGCGCCGAGGGATCCTCGACCACGAGGTCGGGGACGATGCCCTTGGCCTGGATGGAACGCCCGTTGGGCGTGTAGTAGCGTGCGGTGGTGAGCTTGATCGCCGTGCTGTTGCCCAGGGGCAGGATGGTCTGGACCGAACCCTTGCCGAAGGTCTGGGTGCCCATGATGACGGCTCGCTTGTGGTCCTGCAGGGCGCCGGCGACGATCTCGGAGGCCGACGCCGACCCGCCGTTCACCAGCACCACCATGGGCACACTCTTGGCCGCCGCCGGCACCCCCTTCAGGTAGTCGCTGCGCATCTGGCGGCCCAGGTAGTGCTCGGGGCTGGCGGTGAGGCGCATCTTGGCGTCCTCGGTGCGCCCGTCGGTGTAAACCACCAGCGCGTTGGCGGGGAGAAAGGCGGCGGAAACCGCCACCGCGCCGTTCAGCAGGCCGCCCGGATCGTTGCGCAGATCCAGCACCAGGCCCTTGAGCGGCGCCTGGTTCTCCTTGTAGAGCTTGTCCAGGGCCTTCGCCAGATTCTCTCCCGTGTGCTCCTGGAACTGGGTGATTCGCACGTAGCCGTAACCGGGCTCCGGCAGCTTGGACTTGACGCTCTGGATCTTGATCACCGCCCGGGTGAGGGTGACGGTGAAGGGCTTGGCCTCGCCCTTGCGCACCACGGTCAGCGTGATCTGGGTGTTGGGCTTGCCGCGCATGCGCTTGACCGCTTCCGTCAGGGTCAGGCCCTTCACCGCGGTCTCGTCGAGCTTGATGATCAGGTCGCCGGTCTTGAGGCCGGCTCGGTGCGCCGGGGTGTCCTCGATGGGGGAGATGACCTTGACGAAGCCGTCCTCCATGCCCACCTCGATGCCCAGGCCGCCGAACTCGCCCTGAGTTCCCACCTGAAGTTCCTTGAACGAATCCGCGTCCAGGTACTGGGAGTGGGGATCGAGACCGGTGAGCATGCCGTTGATGGCCTCGGTGATGAGCTTCTTGTCCTCCACCGGCTCGACGTAGTCGCTCTTGATGCGGCCGTAGACCTCGGTGAATGCCCGCAGCTCGTCGATGGGCAGCGGCATGGCGTCGCGATTGGCGACCGCCGAAAAATTGAGGCTGATGAGAATGCCCGCCACGGCGCCGGTTAGGACCAGCCCGAGTTGCTGCAACCTGTTGCGCATTAACTGCTCCTGAAAAACGAGGCGGGGATTGCTTGCCCCGGGGAACCCCGGTATGAACTGCCTGCCTGAACCTGCCCCAAACCCTTATCGCACCACGACCCAGTTCATCGGGTCGAGCGGCGTGCCCTGATGCCTGAGTTCGAAGTATAAACCCGAATCCGGATTGCCGCCGCTGTTGCCCACCGCCGCCACCACGTCGCCTCCGCGCACTGCCATCCCGACCTGGGAGAACAGGGTTTCGTTGTTGCCGTAGAGGCTCATGTACCCCTGGCCGTGGTCCAGGATCAGGAGGTTGCCGAATCCCCGCAGCCAGTCGGCGAACACCACCCGCCCGGCCGCGACGGCCCGCACTTCCTGTCCCTCGGGGGAGCGGATGAACAAACCCTTCCACGTCGTTCCCCCACCAGGACGTGGACTGCCAAAGCGGTTGGCAAGTTCCCCCTTGACCGGCAGGCTGAGGCGCCCCTTCAGTTCGCCGAAGGGCCTGCTTTCGGAGCCGGGTTCCGGGACCCGGGTGTTGCGGGGCCCCGGCGCGGAGGACTTCGGGGCCACCAGCTTCGTGAGCCTATCCACCAGCCTGGCCAGGCGCTTCTCGTCCCGTTGCAGCTTGCCGATCTGCTTGCGCTGCTCGTCAACCTGGCGGGACACCTTGGCCAGGATCCCCTTGCGCTCGAGCTTCTCGCGCTGCAGGCGCTCGCGCTGCGCAGCCTGCTCGGCGCGGATGGCGGCCAGATCGGCCGCCTCCTCCCGGGTGCGGCGGGAGTTGTCCTCGAGGCGTTCCAGGTTCTCCCGCAGGGAGCGCAGCCAGCGCGCCCGCTCCCGGGAGATGTAGCCGAAGTAATGGAAATCGCGGGCGACCTGGTTGGGGTCCTCGCCGTTGAGCAACAGGCGCAGGTAATCCTGCTCGCCCCCCAGGTACTGC
The DNA here is from genome assembly GCA_035718105.1 of Burkholderiales bacterium. Taxonomy (GTDB): domain Bacteria; phylum Pseudomonadota; class Gammaproteobacteria; order Burkholderiales; family UBA6910; genus UBA6910. Next base: position 1,430 of record DASTHR010000166.1, on the reverse strand, counting down.
TGGTGCAGCAGGCGCGCCAGCCGCGCCTGCTGGGCGGCAATGTCCTGGCGCAGGTGCTCCGCCTCGGAACCGAGCCGGGCCAGTTCCCCGTCCTTCTCCCGCTGCTTCGCGGTGAGTTCTGCTAGCTGGCGGGTTGCATCGCTGATGGCCCGCTCGGACTCCTTCAGGGCGTCAGCCGCGTCCTCCCTCGACTCCTCGCTCGCGGCCAGTTCCCGCTGCAGGTTCTCGATGCGGACACGAAGCTCCCGCAGTTCGTCCTTGCTCTGGCCCCAGGCGGGGACCGCAAAGAGTCCCGCAAGGAGGAGGACCAGCCCGCGCAAACCGCGACCGCCGCCGGTCAACTGCGTGTTACTTGGCCTTGCCCTGGTTGGCCACGGCCTGCTGGGCTTTCGCCACGGCCTCCTGGTCCCCAAGGTAGTAGCTTCGGACGGGCTTCAGGTCATCGGTGAGTTCGTACACTAGGGGCATCCCGGTGGGGACGTTCAGGCCGACGATGTCCTTCTCGGAAACATCGTCCAGGTACTTTATGAGAGCGCGCAGGGAGTTGCCGTGGGCGGCGATGATCACCCGCCGTCCCGCGCGAACCTCGGGGGCGATGACTTCGCTCCAATAAGGGAGGAAGCGCGCCACGGTGTCCTTCAGGCATTCGGTCAGGGGCAGTTCCCGCTCGGCCAGTCCCCGGTAGCGCGGATCCTTGCCCGGATGGCGGCTGTCATCCGGCTCCAGGGCGGGGGGCGGCACGTCATAGCTGCGGCGCCATTCCAGAACCTGCTGCTCGCCGAACTTGGCCGCGGTCTCGGCCTTGTTCAGGCCCTGGAGCGCCCCGTAATGGCGCTCGTTGAGACGCCAGGAGTTCTGCACCGGGATCCACATGAGATCCATCTCCTCTAGCACCAGCCATAGGGTGCGGATGGCCCGCTTGAGCACCGAAGTGTAGGCCTGGTCGAAAACAAACCCCTCATCCTTCAGAAGCTTCCCTGCGCCCCGGGCCTCCTCCACACCCTTGGGGGTGAGGTCCACGTCGGTCCAGCCTGTGAAGCGATTTTCCTTGTTCCAGGTGCTCTCGCCGTGCCGCAGCAGCACAATCTTCTTCATGGGACCTCCGGACAAAAGGCGCTATGTTACTTCAATCCCGCCGACGGACCATCGGGCGGGGGAGAACTCACAGAATATCAGAACATTCTGATTGGTCATTTTCCTCGCCGCCCTGGCCCCGACGAGGGTCGTGAGACCTGCTTTATTCCTGGCTATTTGCGTTTGAAACATCAGAGCGACGGATTTTGCTAATATTCCCCTGTCCCGGGTATGGAGCGGAATGGGGGAGGCCATGGAAACAGCAATCAGACACGAGTTGATCGACAAGGATGAACACATAGAGCAGGCGGCACGGGCCATCAAGGCCATGTCCCATCCTCTGCGACTGAAAATCC
>DASTHR010000165.1:0-2534 GCA_035718105.1 Burkholderiales bacterium | reverse complement strand
GCGGCCTGGGCCTTGAGTTCCTGGACGCAGACGAAGTCGGCGCGCTGGCGTGCCAGCCAGGGAAAAAAGCCCTTCGCCGAGGCCGAGCGCACGCCGTTGAGGTTGAGGGTGATAACACGTAACATAATCTGCGCTTCCGGTCCCCCGCCCATGTCCCTCAGCCAGGAATTCATCGAATTCGCCGTCAGCCGCCGGGTCCTGCTGTTCGGGGAATTCAAGACCAAGGCGGGGCGGCTCTCGCCTTATTTCTTCAATGCCGGACAGTTCAACGACGGCGCCGCGCTGCGAGCGCTGGGGCAATTCTACGCGCGGGCCCTGCTCGAGTCGAAGCTCGGGTTCGACATGCTGTTCGGCCCGGCCTACAAGGGCATCCCGCTGGCGGCGGCGGTCGCCATCGCTCTCGCCGAGGCCGGGCGCAGCGTCCCCTACAGCTTCAACCGCAAGGAAGCCAAGGACCACGGCGAGGGCGGCATGATCGTCGGCGCGCCGCTGGCGGGGAACGTGCTGATCGTGGACGACGTGATCAGCGCCGGCACCTCGGTGCGGGAGTCGGTCAACCTGATCCGGGCCGCGGGCGCCATCCCCTGCGGGGTAGCCATTGCCCTCGACCGCATGGAACGAGGCGCGGGCGAGCTGTCGGCGGTTCAGGAGGTGCAGCGGCTCTACGGGATGCAGGTGATCAGCATCGCCAGCCTGGAAGACCTGCTGGGCTACCTGGACGCGCACCCGGAACTGGGCGAGCGCCGGCGCGCGGTGGAGGCATACCGCAGCCAGTACGGCATTTCCAAGATTGCTTGAACGGAGAACACACATGAAGTGGATCCTGGCCGTCCTGGGGGCGGCGCTTGCCGCATCCCCCGTCCTGGCGCAGCAGCAGAAGCCCGGGAGCAAACCTTCCACCACCACCCTGCGCAAGTGCGTGGACGAGCAGGGCGTGACCCAGTACTACGACAAGAATCCGCCCCCCGGGTGCAAGGACCGGGAAATCACCGAAATGAACACCAAGGGGGTGCCCAAGAAGACCATATCGGCGCCGCCGACCGAGGAGCAGCGCAAGGCCCAGGCGGAGGACGCGGCGCGCAAGGCGGAGGACGAAAAGCGCCAGAAGGACCAGGCGCGCAAGGACAAGGCGCTGCTGGACACCTATACCACCGAGAGGGAGATCGACCTGGCCCGGGACCGCAACCTGCAGGCCGTGGAAAGCGCCATTCAGAGCACCGAGGTTCGGCTGAAGTCGGCCAAGGCACGCAACGCGCAGTTCAGCCAGCAGTCGGAAGGCCTTGCCAGGCAGGGCAAGCCGCTGCCCGAAGGGCTGAAGGAGGACACCGCCGCGTCCCAAAAGGATGTGGAGCGGCTGCAGCAGGAACTGGAGATCAAGAACCGCGAGCGTGACACCATCCGCGCCCGCTACGAGGCGGACAAGCAGCGCTTCCGGGAACTCAAGGGCAAGAGCGACGCCTTCCAGCAGGAGCTGTCGGGACAGAAGCCCGCGGCGGCGCCGGCGAAGTAGCCCCGCGGCGCGGGGGCAGCGGGCGGCGTCAGCCGCCGGAGAGCTTTGCCTTCAGGATATCCGTCACCTGCGCCGGGTTGGCCTTGCCCCGGCTCGCCTTCATCACCTGCCCCACCAGCGAATTGAAGGCCTTGTCCTTGCCGGCGCGGTACTCCGCCACCGGCCCCGGGTTGGCGGCGATCACCTCGTCCACCAGCTTCTCGATGGCGCCGCCATCGGAGATCTGCTTCAGACCGCGCCTGTCGATGATGGCATCGGCCCCGCCCTCCCCGCGCCACATCGCCTGGAACACCTCCTTGGCGATCTTGCCCGAGATGGTCCCGTCCTTGATGCGGGCGAGCAGCGAGGCCAGCGAGGCCGGAGGCACAGGGCACTGGCCGACTTCGATGCCGTCGTTGTTGAGACAGCTCGACACCTCGCCCATGACCCAGTTGGCGCAGAGCTTGTGATCCAACGGCAACCCAGCCACCACCGCCTCGAAATAATCGGCAGTCTCGCGGCTGGCGGTGACCGCCGCCGCGTCATAGGCGGAAAGCCCCCATTCCTTGAGGTAGCGGGCGCGCTTCGCCTGCGGCAGCTCCGGCAGCCGGGCCCGCACCTGCTCGATCCATCCCTCGGAGATGGCAAGGGGCAGCAGGTCCGGGTCGGGAAAATACCGGTAGTCGTGGGCCTCCTCCTTGGAGCGCATGGAACGGGTCTCGTCCCGGTCGGGATCGTAGAGCCGGGTCTCCTGCACGATGCGCCCGCCGTCCTCGATGATTTCGATCTGGCGCCGCATCTCGAATTCGATGGCCCGCTCCAGGAAGCGGAAGGAGTTGAGGTTCTTGATCTCGCAGCGGGTGCCCAGGGTGTCGCTCCCCCGCGGCCGCACCGACACATTGGCGTCGCAGCGGAAGGAACCCTCCTGCATGTTGCCATCGCAGATGTCGATCCAGCGCACCAGGGTGTGCAGGGTCCTGGCGTAGGCCACCGCCTCCGCCGCGCTCCTCATGTCCGGCTCGGACACGATCTCCAGCAGCGGCGT
>DASTHR010000164.1:0-5107 GCA_035718105.1 Burkholderiales bacterium | reverse complement strand
CTGCTGTATTTGCAGCGCGACTGGAACGTGCAGTTCGGCAGCGTCGAGGTCGCCATCGGCAAGGCGCGCACCGCCGCCGCCTTCAAGCGCCCCACCAAGGCGTGGGAGGAGCGGCTCGCCGACGGCCGGCAGGGCTACCTCAGCATGCCCATCCTCGCGCTGGAGGGAGGTGTGCCCCTCACCGCGGCGGGACAGGTGGTGGGCGGCATCGGCGTCTCCGGCGTCAAGTCCCAGGAGGATGCCCAGATTGCCCGCGCCGGTGCCGCCGTGCTGGAAAATCTCTGACATACCCGCCGCGTCGATGATCTACCGCCTCGGCGAGCGCCGCGTGGAACTCAAGGGACGGCACCACTTCATCGCCGACAGCGCGACCCTGATCGGTTCCGTGGTACTCGAGGAAGAAACCAGCGTCTGGTTCAATGCCGTGATCCGCGGCGACAACGATCTCATCACCATCGGCGCGCGCAGCAACATCCAGGACGGAGCGGTGCTGCACACCGACCCCGGCATTCCCCTCAGCATCGGCCGCGACGTCACCGTGGGCCACATGGCCATGCTCCACGGCTGCACCGTGGGCGACGGCAGCCTGATCGGCATCAAGGCAGTGATCCTCAACCGCGCGGTCATCGGCCGCGATTGCCTCATCGGCGCCGGCAGCCTGATTCCCGAGGGCAGGGTCATACCCGACGGCTCCCTGGTGATGGGCGCTCCGGGAAAGATCATCCGAACCCTCAGCGCCACGGAAGTCGAGCGCCTGCGCAGGTCCGCCGGCAGCTACGTCGAAAAAATCGAGCTCTACGCCCGGGAAATGCACCCGGACCTGCCGCCGGAAAGGGGCCAAGGCGCGCCGCCGGAGTTATGATAACGGCTTGCGGGGCGCTCCCCGCGCCACCGTGAAACCAGAACGCGAGACAACATGGACTGGAAGCTTGCGATCTTCACCAAGACCGCCAAGGGCCTGGCCGAGCTCAACAACCGCTCCAGCAGGCTCTCGAAGGAATCCATGCGGGTGCTGCAGGCGGTCAACGGCAAGTCCGCCGGAACCGAGCTGGCCTCGCCCCTGAACCTGACGGCGCAGAAGATCGACGAGATCTTCACCCAGCTCTGCAATGACGGATTCATACGGGTCTTCTCCTCAGGCGTGCCCAGCGAGGCGCCGCCACGCCCGAAGTCCGGCGGCGTCGAGGTGAGCGAGCTCGACTTGGACTTCACCACGCTGCTCAGCAAGCAGGAGCTGGAAAAACGCGCCGAGGCGGCCGCCCGGGCGCGCGTCGAAGCAGAGCACCGCGCCCGTTCCGAGGCGGAAGCCAAGGCCCGGGCGGATCTCGAATCCAGGGCCAAACACGAAGCGGAGGCGCGGGCCAGGACCGCAGCCGCCGAAAAGGCCAAAGCCGAGGCGGAGGCCCGCACCCGGCTGGAGGCCGTTGCCCGCGCCAAGGCCGAAGCCGAGGCGCGCGCCAGGACCGAGACGGAAGCCCGGGCCCGCGCGGAGGCCGCCGCCCGGGCCCGCCAGGAAGCGGAAGAGCGCGCCCGGCGGGAAGCGGAAGCACGGGCGAAGGCGGAGGCAGCCGCCAGGGCCCAGGCCCAGGCCGAGGCCAATGCCAGGGCCGAGGCGGAAGCCAAGGCGAAGGCGGAGGCGGCGATCCGCGCCCGGAAGGAGGCGGAACTCAGGGCCAGAACCGAGGAAGCGACCCGAGCCAAGGCCGAGGCCGAAGCCAGGGCCGTGGCGGAGGCGCAGGCCCGCGCCAGAGCGGAGGCGGAGCTCAAGGCCAAGGCTGAGGAAGCCAGCCGCGCCAAGGCGGAGGCCGAGGCCCGTGCCAGGGCCGAAGCGCAGGCCAAGGCCCGCGCCGAAGCGGAACTCAAGGCCAAACTCCGGGCCGAGGAGAAGGCCAAGGTCGAGGCTGAAAGCCGTGCCAGGCTGGAGTCCGATCTGCGAGCCAAACTCGAGCAGGAAACCCGCGTCAGGCTGGAAGCCGCGCTCAAGGCGCAGAAGGAAGCAGAGGCCAAGGCCCGCGCCGAAGCCGAGACCCGCGCCCGGATGGAAGCGGAGCTTCGCGCCAAGGCCGAGACGGAGCGCCGGGCACGTGAAGAAGCGGAACGCAAGGCCGTCGAGCAGGCGCAGGCGAAAGCGAAGGCGGAAGCCGAGGCACGCGCCCAGGCGGAAGCGGAATCGCGCGCCAGGGCCGAGGCGGAACTGCGGGCGAAGATCGAAGCGGAAGCCCGGGCCAGGGCCGAGGCGGAGATGAAGTCCAGGCTCGAAGCCGAGGCCAAGGCACGGCAGGAGGCGGAGCAACGCGCCACAGCCGAGGCCGAAGCCCGCGAGAAGGCCGAGTCGGAAGCCCGGGCGAAGGCGGAGGCGGAATCCCGAGCCAAGCTGGAGGCCGAGAACAGGGCCCGCGAGGAAGCCGAGTTGCGTGCCAGGGCCGAGGCGGAGCTCAAGGCCCGCATCGAGGCCGAGGAACGCGCCCGGCGCGAAGCCGAGGCCCGCGCCCGGGCCGAAGACGAGCGACGCGCCCAGGCGGAGGCCGAGTTGCGGGCCAAGCTCGAGATGGAGGCCCGCGCCCGCGCCGAGGCGGAGGCCACCGCCCGTGCCGAGGCGGAGGCGCGCGCCAAGCTGGAGGCGGAGGCCAGGGCCCGCGAAGAAACCGCGGCCATGGAGGTCGCCGGGGAGAAGCTTCGCGAGGAAGCCGAGGCCGTGCTGAAGGATCGGGGCGACGGGACCGACATCGCTTCGCTCGCTGCCGCGATCGAGCAGGCCGCGGCCCAGTTCGCCGGGCAGGTCGAAGCCAGGGCAGTTCAGGAGTCGCAGGCCAGGGCGCAGCAGGAAGACCAGGTCCGGGCGGAGGTGGAAGCCAAGTCCGCCGCCGACGCCGCGGCGGCCATCGAAGCCGCCGTACTCAACATGGCGCAGCACGACGATCTGGAGCGTCGCGCGGCAGAGGAGAGGGCGCGCCTTGCCGCGGAGGAGCAGGTGCGCAGGGAAGTGGAGGAACGGCGCCGCGCCGATGAATTGGCGCGCGATGAGATGCGCAAGCGCGAGGAGGCCCGGGTCGCCCGGCTGCAGCAGGAGCGCGAAGCAGCCGAGCAGGCCCGCAAGGACGCGGAGTTGCAGGCGCGGGCGGAGGAGGAGAAGCGCAAGTGGGCCGAGGCCGAGGTCCGGACCCGGCAGGCCGAAGAGATGCGCGCGCGCATGGAAGCCGATGCCAGGGCGCGGGAGGCAGAGGCCAAGGCGAAGGCCGATGCCAGGGCGAGGGAGCAGGACAAGATCGCCGCCAGGAGGAAAAAGGGCGCGCCCCTGGGCATGATCGCCCTGCTCCTGCTGGCGGCGCTGATCATCGGCCCCCTCGCTTACGTACAGTACTCTGCCCTGCCCTTCCTGGTGCCGCGCGCCCAGGCCGTGCTCGCCGAGCGCATCCAGGAGCCGGCCAGCGTCGGTGAGGTGCGCCTCGCGCTGTTGCCCTCCCCTAAGCTCATGCTGCACGGCGTCACCCTGGGGAAGAACCAGGAGGTGCGCATCGACTCCCTGCAGACTGCCATCGCGCTGCAAGCGGTCCTGTTCGGGATCAAGGCCGTCGAAAACGTGGAACTGCGCGGCGTGGCGCTGTCCCAGGAGGCACTGGCGCGCCTGCCTGTGTGGGCCGTCGGCGGACCGAATTCGGTCCCGGTGGGTCGGGTCGCGATGAAGGACGCGACCCTGCAGTTGCGCAACGGGCCGATGCTGCGGTTCGACGGCGAGGCGAGGCTGGTGGCGGGGGAAGGCCTGAGCGAGGCGCGGGCATCCAGTCCCGATGGGCGGCTCAAGGTCACCCTCAAGCCCCGGGGCAAGGAGTTCGAGGTGGGCATCAGTGCCAGCGGCTGGCAGCTGCCTTCCGGCCTGCCCCTGGTGTTCGATGAACTGCGCGCCGTCGGCCTGACCGCGCGCCAGGAACTGCAACTCAGCGACGTCGAGGGCAAACTTTTTGGCGGAGCCTTCAAGGCCGCGGCCCGGATTCGCCTCGCCGACCGCCCGGGTATCGAGGGAAGTTTCCGCCTCAACGACGCCCGGGCCACGCCCCTGGCCGAGGCCGTCGTCGGCGCCACGGTGAATGGCGGCACCGCCGACGCCAATGGCAATTTCTCGGTGCAATGGCGCGATCCGGAAAAGATGTTCCAGGTCCTGCGGCTGGAGGCCTCATTCACCCTGCAAGACGGAGCCCTGGAGGGTGTGGACCTAACCAAGGCCGCGGCCGCCGGCAACAAGGACCCGGTTCGGGGCGGCAGCACCGCGTTCCGGGAACTGGCGGGAACGCTCTCGCTCACGGGCGAGCGCAATCAGCTCAGGCTGCTGCGGCTCGCCGCCGAGGGCTATTCAGCGACGGGAGTTGTCGAAATCGGCGCCGGCAGGGCGCTTTCGGGAAGGCTGGCGGTGGAGCCGCGGGGAGCAGGAGCTGCGGCGGGCGCCCTGGCGCTGTCCGGCACGGTCGGGGAACCGGTGCTCACCCCGGCAAAATAATCCGGTGAGACGGAAGCCCCCGCCGCGGGCGCAGCGGGGGCGCTGTCTGAAGCAGCTCAGGCAACGGTCACGTCCTTCGACAGGTAGACGTCCTGGATCGCGTTGAGCAGCGCGATCCCGTCCGCGAAGGGCTTCTGGAACGCCTTGCGACCAGAGATCAGTCCCATGCCGCCGGCCCGCTTGTTGACCACCGCGGTGCGCACGGCGGCCGCGAGGTCCCCGGCGCCCTTGGCCTCGCCGCCGGAGTTGATCAGCCCGGCCCGGCCCATGAAGCAGTTCGCCACCTGGTAGCGGGTCAGGTCGATGGGGTGATCGGTGGTGAGCTCCGAATAGACTTTGGGATGGGTCTTGGAGAACTTGATGGCGTTGAAGCCGCCGTTGTTCTCCGGCGCCTTCTGCTTGATGATGTCGGCCTCGACGGTGACCCCCAGGTGGTTGGCCTGGCCCGTGAGGTCGGCGGCCACGTGATAGTCAGCCTCCTCCTTCTTGAAGGCGCCGTTGCGCAGGTAGCACCACAGGATGGTGGCCATCCCCAGCTCGTGGGCACGGCTGAAGGCCTGGGAGACCTCCCAGATCTGGCGCCGCGACTCTGGAGAACCAAAGTAGATCGTGGCG
>DASTHR010000163.1:0-2641 GCA_035718105.1 Burkholderiales bacterium | reverse complement strand
GGCGAAGCAGCGGGCGAACCACCCGGCTGCGGCCTGCGCCGCCTGCTCCAGGGTGCCCGGTTCCTCGAACAGGTGGGTGGCGCCGGGAACGATGATGATCTCCTTCGGGCAGCGCATCAGCGCGCCGGCCTGCCGGTTGAGCTCGATCACCACGTCGTCGAATCCGCCCACGATCAGCAGCGTCGGCGCCTTCACTGCTTGCAGCGCCTGCTCCCCGGCGAGGTCGGGGCGCCCGCCCCGGGACACCACCGCCGATATCGCTCCGCCCAGCAGCGCCGCCGCCTGCAGCGCCGCGGCGGCGCCGGTGCTGGCGCCGAAGTAACCGAGCCTCAGGTCGCGGGTCCCGGGATCCGCCCGCAGCCATGCGGTGGCCGAGAGCAGCCGCCGGGCGAGCAGGGCGATGTCGAAGCGCCGCTCGTAGTCGCGGTCCTCCTCGCGGGTGAGCAGGTCGAACAGCAGGGTGGCGATGCCCGCAAGCTGCAGGGACCTGGCCACGAAGGCGTTGCGCGGGCTGAAGCGGCCGGAGCCGCTGCCGTGGGCGAAGGCCACCACGCCCCGCGCTCCGTCCGGGAGCGCCAGCGTTCCCTCCAGCTGCAACCCTTCCGCGGGGATCAGGACCTCCCGGGCCTGAGGGAGCATTCGCGAACGCTCAGGCGAAGCCGCGCGGGCTGATCTGGATCGGCACGCGCCGGCGGCCGAAGGCGTGGCCGAACGTCCCGTAGCGGCCGGCGATGGCGGTGCCGCAATGCGGGCACTTGCCTTCCGCCGTCACCCGGTAGTCCAGGATCGCGTACCAGTCGCGCACGATGAGGGGCTTGCGGCAGCCCGGGCAGTAGGTGGTGCCGCCCTCGGTGTCGTACACGTTGCCCGTGTAGACGTAATGCAGTCCCTGGTCCATGGCGATGCGGCGCGCCCGGGTCAGGGTCGCGGGCGGCGTGGCCGGCACATCGTTCATTTTCCAGTCAGGATGGAAGGCGGTGAAGTGCAGGGGCACGTCGGGCCCCAGTTCCCGCATCACCCACTTCGATTGCGCCCGGAGTTCCTCGTCGGAGTCGTTCCAGCCGGGAATCAGCAGGGTGGTGATCTCGAACCAGACGCGGGTCTCGTGCCTCAGGTAGACCAGGGTATCGAGCACCGGCTGCAGATGGGCGCCGCAGAGCCTGACGTAGAAGTCATCGCTAAAGCCCTTGAGGTCCACGTTGGCCGCATCCATCTTCGCATAGAACTCCCGGCGCGCCGCGTCGTGCATGTAGCCGGCGGTGACCGCCACGGTGAACACCCCCTCTTCGTGGCAGGCGTCGGCCACGTCCATGGCGTACTCGGCGAAGATCACCGGGTCGTTGTAGGTGAAGGCCACGCTGCGGCAATCCGATGCCTTCGCCGCCCGCGCCAGCTGCCGAGGGCTGGCGGCGTCGGCCAGCCGGTCCATGTCCTTCGACTTGGAGATGTCCCAGTTCTGGCAGAACTTGCAGGCGAGATTGCAGCCGGCGGTGCCGAAGGACAGGATGGAGCTGCCGGGGTAGAACTGGTTGAGCGGCTTCTTCTCCACCGGATCGATGCAGAATCCCGACGAGCGCCCGTAGGTGGTGAGCACCATCGCGCCATCCACCATCTGGCGCACGAAGCAGGCACCGCGCTGCCCTTCGTGCAGCCGGCAGTCGCGGGGGCACAGGTCGCACTGGATGCGGCCATCCTCGAGGGCGTGCCACCAGCGCGCCGGGTGATGGCTGCTTTCCACGTGTTTCATCGGATGTGCTCCCGGGCGGGCGTGGCTTCCTTCCACTTCTGCACGGTGTAGCGCGCGAGCCGGATTTCCGGCGACCAGAAGTCCTCGGGAAGCCCGGCCTTGCGCTTGAGATGGCGCAGGAAGGTTCGCGGATCGGGCAGGTCGCTCCACACCTGGGGCAGGAAGGTCCCGCGATGGCCGCGGTATACGAGCACCACGCCGTCCACGCCCGGGCGCAGCTGCCGCAGCGCGTCCTCCTCGTCGCTGAAGCTCAGGGGCTCGACGGGTGAGAGCAGGGACACTTCGACGTCGGTCCGCGGCAGTTCCTCCGCCGTGAGCGGCGGAAAGCGCGGGTCCCGCAGCGCGGAGGCCACGGCGTTGGACGTCACGTCCTGCAGCAGGGGCCGGCGCGCCTCCAGGCTGCCGATGCAGCCGCGCAACGCGCCGTCCTGGCGCAGGGTCACGAAGGTGGCCCCCGGCTCGGCCAGCCAGGCCGCCTCGTCGGTCACCGCCGCCTCCAGGCCCAGCGCGCATTCGATGGCGCGGCGCGCGAGGCGCAGCAGCACCGGGCCGCGATCAGCGGACATGGGGCATCTCCAGGAAAGCGAAGGCGGCGTAGCCCACGACCCGGCCCCGGTCGCCCGCGGTGTCGCCCGAGTTCCTCAGGTCCAGCAGTTCGGGCGACAGCCCGTGGCGCCGGGCGGCCAGCAGCAGGCCGTTGACCGGCGTTCCGCCGCAGGCTTCCTCGTGCCGGATGTCCACGCTCAGGTCCAGGATGCGGCGCGCGGTCTCGGCGTCCACCTGTTTCGCGGTGTCGTAGGGCAGGTAATGGGAGAGGTCGGAGCTCACCACGATCAGGGTCTCCTCGCCGCCCCACAGCAGTTCCAGCACCTGCGCCACCTGCTGGGCGCTGGC
>DASTHR010000162.1:0-2763 GCA_035718105.1 Burkholderiales bacterium | reverse complement strand
GCGCTGCGCAACGCCTTCTCCCGCCTCGGGATCGAACTGGTCACCCTGGGCCCGGCGCGCATCAGTTCCCTCCCGGCGCGGGACCGCGCGAAATGGGGCACCTATTACGACCAGAAGCCGCTGGTGATGGCCGCCGGCGTGCAGCAGTCGCGCTCCGCCCTCAAGCGGACCGGCTTCGAGCCCATCATCCTGTGAACGGAGTCCTGACCGCCATCGAGCGGCACGCCGCGAGCCGCCCGCAGGCGCCGGCGCTGAGCGACGGGCGCTGGGAACTGGGCTACGCCGCGCTGGGCCGGGAAGTGGCGGAGGCCGCGGCCATGCTGCGGGCGGTGGGCGCGCGCTGCCTCGCCATCGCCATGGAGAACGCGCCGGCATGGGCGGTAATGGACCTTGCGGCGCTGTCGGCGCGGGTGCCCACCGTGCCGCTGCCGTCGTTCTTCAGCCTCGCCCAGCAGGCTCATGCAATGCGGGATGCCGGCGCGGACCTGCTGGTCACGGACGGTTCGGCCGGGCCGCTGCTGGCGTTCAGCGACGGCTGGGCAATCGGCGCCAGTTCCGAGATCCGCATCGCCGGCCACCGCGTGAGGCTCATGCGCCTCGACGGCGTGCGAGGAGTGCCCCTGCCGCCCGGCACCGCCAAGATCACCTACACTTCCGGCACCACCGGAACTCCCAAGGGCGTCTGCCTCGGCACCGACGCCATGGAAAGCGTGGCCGGGTCCCTGGCACAGGCGGCGGCATTGGGGCCGGGAGACCGGCACCTGGCCGCGCTGCCCCTGCCCACCCTGCTGGAGAACGTGGGCGGGATCTACGCGCCGCTGCTCGCCGGCGCCTGCGCCGTGCTTCCGCCGCTGCGCTCGGTGGGTCTGGAGGGCGCCGCCGGATTCGACCCGGGGCGGCTCGCCACGGCGCTCTGGGCGCATGACGCCACCAGCGTGATCCTTACCCCGCAGATGCTGCAGGGACTGCTGCTCGCCATGGACGCCGGCGTGCCACGCCCGCAGCGGCTGCGCTTCGTCGCGGTGGGCGGCGCCGCGGTCGCCCGTCCCCTGCTGTCGCGGGCGGCGCAGCTGGGACTGCCGGTGTTCGAGGGTTACGGGCTGTCCGAGTGCGCCTCGGTGGTCTCGCTCAACACGCCCCGGGCCAACCGCCCGGGCAGCGCCGGCCGCCCCCTCCCCCACGCCCGGGTGCGCATCGCGCCCGACGGGGAAATCCTGGTGGAAGGAAGCACCCTGCTGGGGTACGCGGGGCGCGGCGAGATCCCGAGCCGTCCCTGGCCCACGGGCGACATCGGCCACCTGGACGACGAGGGCTTCCTGCACATCACCGGGCGCAAGAAGAACATCTTCATCACCTCCTTCGGCCGCAACGTGGCGCCGGAATGGGTGGAGGGCGAACTGGCGCTGAATCCGGCGGTGGCCCAGGCGGCGGTGTTCGGCGAGGGCCGGCCCTGGAGCGTGGCGGTGATCGTGCCCCGCGGGTATCACGACCCCGAGGCCATGGCGCGTGCCATCGCGGAGACCAACGCCCGGCTCCCGGACTACGCCCGCATCGGCGCCTGGCTGCGGGCCGAGGCCCCATTCACGCCCGAAAACGGACAGCTCACGGCGAACGGCCGGCTCCGCCGCGACGCGATCCGCGCGGCGTACGGCGAGCAAATCGACCAGCTCTACAGGGAAGAACACGATGGCGTTTCATGACGAACTGCTCGCGGCAACCGCCGGCGAACGCGCGGCGCTGCTCGCCCTGCCCTTCATCCGCGAGGGCGCCGCGGGGCGCCTGACCCGCACCCATTACCTTGCCTTCCTCGGCCAGGCGTACCACCACGTGAAGCACACGCTGCCGCTGCTCATGGCCTGCGGCGCCCGCATCCCCGAGGACAAGGCCTGGCTGCGCGTCGCCATGGCCGAGTACATCGAGGAGGAGACCGGGCACGAGGAGTGGATCCTCAACGACATCCGCGCCGCCGGCGGCGACCCCGAGGCGGTGCGCAAAGCGCGCCCCGGCATGGCGGCGGAACTGATGGTGGCGTACGCCTACGACACCATACACCGCGGCAATCCGGTGGGTTTCCTGGGCATGGTGCTGGTGCTCGAGGGCACCAGCGTTCAGGTGGCGACCCAGGCCGCGAACGCCCTCAAGCACAACCTCCGGCTGCCGGACACCGCATTCAGCTATCTCACCTCCCATGGCGCCCTGGACGTGGGCCACACCCGGTTCTTCGAAACTCTCGTCAACCGGCTGGACGACCCCGCCGACCGGGAGCAGGTCATCCATTGCGCCAGGATCTTCTACCGCCTCTACGGCGACATCTTCCGTGCCCTGGCGCGGGAGACCGGCCTCGTGCCCGCGATCCCGGAGGTGGCATGAAACTCAGGGACAGCCGCATCCTGGTCACCGGCGCCGGCAGCGGCATCGGCCGCGCGCTGGCCCTGGAGCTGGCACGCCGCGGCGCGCGCCAGGTGCTGGTGGGCCGCAACCTCGAGCGGCTGGAACGCACGGCGCAGGAGATCAGGGCGGGGAGCGGCGAAGCGCTCTGCCACGCGCTGGATCTTTCCGCGGCCGGCGGCCATGAGGCCGCCGTCGAGTTCTGCACCGGGCGCCTGGGGGCGCTGGACATCCTGGTGAACAACGCGGGCATGGTGGGCTTTGGCGGCTTCGCCGCCCAGAGTCCGGACCAGATCGACACCCTGGTGCGCACCAATCTCACCGGACCCCTGCTGCTCACCCGCGCCGCCCTGCCGGGAATGCTCGCGCGCGGGC
>DASTHR010000161.1:0-11942 GCA_035718105.1 Burkholderiales bacterium | reverse complement strand
GCGACCGGGCCAGGCTGCTGGCCGCCCGCGGACTGCTGGTGGAGGCGGACGAGCTGAAGTTGCCTCAGCGGCCCCTGGAGCCCGGCGCCTGGCGCGGGATGCTGGACCGCTCCGCCTATGCCTCGGCGTTTCTGCGCGCCTGGGAATCGGCCGCGGCCTCCGGGGAACGGTCAGTGACGCGGCACCTGGAAGCGCTCGATTTCTGCGCCGCCTCGCACGTACCCGGCGTCCCCGCGCGCACGCGCCTCGGCAGCCTGCTGAAGGCCCTGGAGATCCTGCGTGCGCTGTCGCTGGAGGCGCCCTCGCCGCCCCGGTTGCAGAGCCTGGCGCGGATCGCCTGGGAGGCGGGCCAGCGGCAGGAAGCGGTGCAGGCCCTGGCGCAGCTCATGGCCGGACTGGACGACGCGGGTGACGATGACTTCCGCGAGCCCTTCCTCTGCGTCTGCCCGGAATTCGAGGGACAGCTGCCGAAGGGGGGCATCACGCAGTGGTGCCTCGCCTCGGCGCTGCACCAATTGGAGAGGCAGCGCGCCTATTCCTCCTACTGGAGCGAACCGGGCAAGACGCTCACGGCGGCGCACACGCTGGGCGATCTTGGCCACCTTACCCCCGAGATGGAACGCCGCCGCCAGCTGGTGCGGCTGCGCTTCGGGCTGCAGCTCGGCCCCGAGCCCGCTTCCCTGCTTGGCTCGACGCGCCCGGACAACCTGAATCCGGATTATTGGAACCGGCGCGCCTGAGAAGGCGAGAAAAAAGCGGGCCCGGGGCCCGCTTTCGCATTCCAGGCGGGACTCCCACTACTTCGACTGCTCCTCCTCGGCCTCCTTGTGCGCCACGCCGGTGTGGCACTCGACGCAGGTCTCCTTCTTCTCGGCGGCTTCCTTGTGGGACTTCGCCGCGTACTTGGTCTGCTTGGCCAGGTCCATCTTCACCGCGTCATGGCAGTGGCGGCACTCGGCGGAGTCCCTGGACTTCAGTCGCTCCAGCTCGGCCTTGGCCATGCGGGCGCGGTTCTTCTCGTACTTCTCCGGAGTATTGAGGGTGCCCAGCAGGTGATGGTAGACATCCTTGGCGCCGGCGTAAGCCTTGTGGATCAGGTTCGCCGGATAGTTGTGGGGGATGTGGCAGTCATGACAGGAGGCGGTGACGCCGATCTTGTTGCGTCCATGGCTGCTCTCCTCCAGTTCCTTGAGGGCGGTCTGCATCTCGTGGCACGCGGTGCCGCAGAACTCGTTGGTTCCGGTGGCGCTCACCATCACCTGGGTGCCGATCACCATTGCGGCGCCCACCACCACCCCCACCACCAGCAGCGCCAGCACCGAGTACTTCGCGCTGGGGGTGGTCAGGGATTTCCAGAACCCCTTCCTGCCGTCATTGCCGTTCATTAAATGCTCTCCTTGCCTTGGGGCACCTTAGCGCTTCCAGTGTAACAAAAAGGCGGGGCCGCAGCCCCGCCTCGCGTAGCCCTGCCTGGCGTCAGGTCACTTGCCGCCCGACTGCAGCACCGCTTGGCCGGAAGCCGTGGGGCCGCTCTTGCGCGCCTGCTCCTTGTTGAAGCTGTGGGTGCGCACGAACAGGTTGTCCGCCGTCTTGCCGGTGCCGGGCATGTACTTGTCCACGTTGGCCAGGCCGTCGTTCTTGTGGCACTCCTTGCAGGTCTCGGCCGCCACCTTCATCTTCTTCCCTTCCACGGCATGGGAGGAGTGGCACCCGCCGCAGCTGATCTTCTCCTTGGTGTAGTGCGTGGACTGCAGGTACTCCTGGTATTGCTGGTGGTGCTTGGCGGCGTCGTAGCGGCCGGTCTTCTTGGCCTGATCATCCAGGATCCACATGCCCTTCAGGTCGCCGGTGTACTCCTTGTTGAACGGGTCCTCCGGATGCACGCCGGGAGCGACCAGCTTCTCCGGGTACCACTTGCGCCAGTCGTCCTGGCCCGCCTTGAAGCTCTCCCCCGCCTTCGGATGCGGCACATGTTCCGAGGTGTTGCCCTGGCGGGTCTTGAACTGCAGGTTGTCCACCCGGATGTGGCAGTAGCCGCAGATCATGGTCTGCTCCTCGTGGGATTTGCCGGCGAAGGAGTAGATGTCCGACTTCTTCTCGCTCTTGGCGTGCTTCCCGCCCGGGCCGTGGCAGGCCTCGCAGCCCACGTTGTGCTCCACCATGCTGGCCTCCAGCACCTTGCCGGTGGCCTCATCCAGCTTGGTCACCTTGTAGCCGGTGGTGTGGCAGGTGGCGCACTGGGTGTCCCAGTCGTTCTTCTGGCCGTAGCCCTCCCACTTGCCGGACATGCGGTTGAACTGCTTGTCCATGAACTGGTAGCCGCCGGTCTGCTCATTCTTGATCAGGTAGCGCTGCTTCCAGTGGGAGCCCACCACGTACTCCACCTCATCCAGCTTGGCGGCGCGCCCGGTGACGTTGCCCTTGGTGGGTCCGCCGTCGCCCCATTTTTCGGCCGCGCCCTTGAGAATGCCCTCGTCCCGCTTGCGCATCATCTTGGAGTGCAGCGATTCCTTCCAGCTCTTGTATTCGTCGGTGTGGCACTTCCTGCAGGCCGTCGAACCCACGAAATCGGAACCCGCTCCGGGCATCATCGTGCCGCAACTCGTCAGCCCCGCGGCGGTCACCGCCAGCGCCAGCGCAACCAGTAACATTCTTGCCCACATTTTCGACTCCTCTCCGAAAAGTTGCCGTTCATTACCGACAAAAATCGGAGCCGCTACCGCGGCTCCGCGCTGCTTCAAGCCCGGATCAACCGGATCCCTCCCCCGGCGCCCGTCACTGGAACCTGTAGAAATAAGACATCCCGATGAAATGCACACTCTGGGGCGAGTCCCAGTAGACCTGGGTGCCGTTATTGTGCACGGCAAAGGGGTAGATCTGCCAGGCCCAATCGTTGGTGCTGTAACGGTCGTAGATGTACTCGAGCTTCAGCCCGTTGTTCGCACCCATCGCGTACTTGCCGAAAAGGGTGACGGTGGTGCGACGGTTGGTGATCTCGGGCAGGAACAGGGAGCCGGTGTTGTAGGCCAGCGCATCGTACTCGTCCTGGTCCTCCTGGTACTGCAGGTCGGCGCCCACCTCGATCCTGGCCGTCGCCTTCCCGCGCACACCGAGACCGACGGCGTCAGCGCTGTTGTGCTGCGGCCCGTACCAGACCTGGCGACCCGTGTTGGCGCTGTTCTGCGGCGGCTGGGTCGAGACGCTGCCGATGGTGCGCTGGTTGAAGTCGTTCTGGCCGTGGGAGAGCCAGCCCACCACCTGCCAGGTCTCCGACACGACGTAGGTGGCGTCCAAACCGTAGAACTCGTAGTGACCGCTTTCCGGACCCAGCGGCCGACCGTCATATTTGTCGTCCGCGTAGTCGGCGGTGAACTGCAGAGACAAGGGCTCAAGGGGCGCCCAATCGAGTCGCAGGCGCCACTTGTCTCGCTTGCGGTCCGCCCAGTGGATGGGGTCGATCACGTCCGGGTCCACGTTGTTGTTCGCCGGGAGGTAGACCGAACCGTCGCGGTCGCTGTACACGTAGGAAAGGCGCCCGTTGAGGGTTTCGGACAGGGAGCGGTTGAGTTCCACCCGGTAGGACCACTCCTCCGTTTCCTCGCGCCAGCTGACCTGGCGCAGGGTCGGGGTCACCTCCCGATCCTGCTGGTCGTAGTCAATGCCGCCGATGATCCGGAAACCCATGGGCAGCAGGTATTGCGCCTCGGCCTTGGCGACATTGGTGGTCCGCGACAGCGGCACGTTGAAGCCGTCCCGGCTCGCCGCGCCGCTCACATACTGCAGGCGGGGAGTCTCGTCATTACGGTCCGTGTAGCGCCAGTCAGCCCGCAGCGTCAGCTTGGGAATGGGCCGAGAAACGATGCCCGCCTCGGCCAGCGTGTTCTCCACCTTGCCGTCGAGGCTGGGACGGCTGGTCGCGGCGAACGGGCCGGCGGGCACACCCACCCCGGCCGGCGTGAAGAACGCCTCATTCTGGGTGTACTGGGAGTAGGACACCTTGAAGTTGCCCCGGGTCGTGGGGGTGAAGTTGTAGGCCCCGGACAGGTAACCCTGGTGGGACTGGTTGTCCGGGGGCAGCGCGATGGAGTTGGCGCCGGTGGCGAAGTTGGGCGCCGCAGTCCAGAGCGCGGAATTGGAATTGTCGAAGGTGGTGCCGTAATAGCCCGCCTGGATCTGGAATTTCTCGCCGCTGTAGCTGACGATGGCGTCCAGTTGGTTGGTTTCGTAGTCGATGGGCTCGGCCAGGAAGTTGAAGGCGGGGCTGCCCTGGTTCGAGTAGCGGCGGTCCCCCTCCTTGGTCTCGTTGCGGTAGCGCAACGCCACGTCAAACCCCATCCCGAGGGCCTTGCTGACGCCCGCGGTGAAACTGTCACGCCGCGTTCCCAGCTCGTAAGGCACCGCAAAAGGCAGTGAGGCCGCGCCCGTGGGGAATTGCACCGGGGTGCCGATGCCGGAAGTGCGGGTCAGAATAGTCAGGGGCTGGTTGTAGGGCAGCTGGCTGAACTCCACGAAATATCCCCAGTCCCCGACGCGCCGCTGCTCCAGCCGGAGATCACGGCTGTCCAGGCCCAGGTTACGGCCCAGGAGCTGGATCCAGGTGTCAGTGTTGCTGTCCCGTCGCAGGAAGTTGATGTCCAGGAGCCCGTAGGTGCCGTTGTCCGTCATGCCCGTGAACTTGCCCCACTGGGAATTCTCGTTGTCCACGTAGCCGAGGCCGACAGACACCTCGCCGCTGCGGTAGACACCATCGTCGGCCCAGGCCGGGCTGTACGCGGCCATCAGCGCAGCCGCGACCGGCGCCAGGGAAAGGATGGATTTGCGCGCTTTTTTCATGGCTGTTCTCCCTGTCCTGTCCTACCTGCGGAAACTGCGGGAACCGCTGTTATTGGTGGGGTTGTTGCCGCCGTGGATGGCCGTGTGGCAGGCGGTGCATCCCCGGGCCAGCGTTACCCCGACGCCCAGTTCGTCAGACATGTTGCCGAAACGGGTGCTGGGCGCGTTGCCGCGGTGGCTGGTTCCCTCATGGCAGCTCTGGCACAGGAACGGGCTGCGCTGGCGCAGCATGCTGTCGTTGGTGCTGCCGTGGGGGTTGTGGCAGATGGCGCAATCCTCGGTCACCGGCTGGTGGTTCCAAAGGAACGGCCCCCGTTTCTCCATGTGGCACTGGAAGCAGGTGTCATTGACGGTGTCCCGCTTCATCATCTTCGGACCGGAGGATCCGTGGGTGCTGTGGCAGTCGGCGCAGGAGACCTTGCCCTCCTGGATCGGGTGGCGCGAGGGCTTGAAGGTCTGCACCCGCACGTCCTTGTGGCAGGTAAAGCAGACGTCGGACTGCGCCGCCTTGTCCATCACCCGGTCATGGGTGGTATGGACCTGGTGGCAGTTCACGCAGGCCACGCCCCGGGCGTCATGGGCGCTCATGTTCCAGTGGATGCGCTTGCTGGTGTTGTGGCAGTTCATGCAGACGGCATTGCGCTCTTCCGCCGGAACCATCTTGCTGGCGAGGGGGATCATCGCCCCCGTCTTGCCGCCCTTGGACTTCACATGCTCGGATGCGTCGCCGTGGCAGGCCGAACAGGCGCCGTACTCTCCCGGCATCCCGGCCACTTTCTTGTTGGCATGACGCGTGGCGGCAAACTGATTGAAGTTTTCTTCGTGGCATTCCTTGCAGGCTTCGGCCCCAGTCGCGGGCGCCGGCTTGCCCTGGGCCATCACGGTGGGAGCCAAAAGGAACAAGGACACGGCGCAGATTCGCGCCATCCAGGAACGGGCGGAATTACCCAACTTTCACCTCCCTGGGCCCGGCGGCCCGCACAAGCACTTCGATTGTCGGGACCGCGAGGTCCCCTCCCCTGATCCGAAGCCGACGCCCGCGCGCCGGATCGTTGCGCTGATGCTGCAAATGTTACTTCCGCGCGATTCTTGCGCCTGAAGCCGGTCCCGTCAAGTTGTTTTGATGCAACAAAACCGACTGATTTTCTTGGGAAACTCTGACGAAATGGCAGTTTTTTGATGCGGGGCGGCAGTTCCCGGTCAACGCTGGCCCGGAATCCTCGTTTTCGCCTATGATGACCCCGTTCTTCAACCCAACAGAGGAGACCTGTTCATGCACAAGTTGCTGCTTGCCCTGACCTGTTCCGTGGCACTGCTCGGCGCGGGCGCCGCTCGCGCCGCCGTGGACGCCAAGGCCGCCGAAGATTCCGCGAAGAAGATGAAGTGCGCCAAGTGCCATCTGCCGGCGGAGAAGAAGAAGGGCGGCGGCCCGCCCGTCAAGGACATCTCCGCCAAGCACAAGGCGGACAAGGACGCGGTGGGCAAGCTCTCCGCCAAGGTGATGAAGGGTGGCGACGACCACCCGGATGTGGAGGGCGGCACCGAGGCCGACGTGAAGAAGGTCATCGAGTGGTACCTCAGCCAGTAACCACGGCCTGAGCGCGGAAAAAAGCCGGCGCAGGCCGGCTTTTTTGTCGCCGCGCGCCTCCGGGAGCGCGGCGCTCCGCGTGCTACACTCATCATCCCGGGCCCGGCGGGCCCTCCCTCCCCGCGACACCGGAGTCCATCCATGACCGTGATCAAGCAGGAAGACCTCATCCAGAGCGTGGCCGACGCCTTCCAGTTCATTTCCTACTACCACCCGGCGGACTACATCCGGAACCTTCACGAGGCCTACAAGCGCGAGGAATCGCCGGCGGCCAAGGACGCCATGGCCCAGATCCTGATCAACTCGCGCATGGCGGCAGAGGGCCACCGGCCCATCTGCCAGGACACGGGAATCGCCATCGCCTTCCTGCGGGTCGGCATGGACGTGCGCTGGGATGCCGAGATGTCCGTCGCCGACATGGTCAACGAGGGCGTGCGCCGGGCCTACACCAATCCCGACAACCCGCTGCGCGCCTCGGTGCTGTCAGACCCAGACGGCAAACGCCTCAACACCCGCGACAACACTCCCGCCGTGACCCACGTGGAGCTTGTGCCCGGAAATCGCGTCGAGGTCATTGTCGCCGCCAAGGGCGGCGGCTCGGAGAACAAGTCCAAGTTCGCCATGCTGCTGCCCAACGACAGCGTGGTGGACTGGGTGCTGTCCCAGGTTCCCACCATGGGCGCCGACTGGTGCCCGCCCGGCATCCTGTCCCTGGGCATCGGCGGTACCCCGGAGAAGGCCATGCTCATGGCGAAGTGGGGCATGATGGACCCCATCAACATGCACGAGCTCATGGCCCGCGGCCCCTCGAACCGGGCCGAGGAACTGCGCCTCGAGCTCTACGAGAAGGTGAACGCACTGGGCATCGGCGCCCAGGGCCTCGGCGGCCTGACCACGGTGCTGGACGTTAAGGTCAACGACTATCCGACCCATGCCGCCTCCAAGCCCGTGGCGCTGCTGCCCAACTGCGCCGCCACCCGCCACGCCCATTTCCATCTCGACGGCAGCGGGCCGGCGCAACTCGATCCGCCGAGCCTTGAGGACTGGCCGGCGCTTGCCCTGGACTTCTCCGCCAGCCGCCGCGTGAACCTCGACGCGCTGACGAAGGCGGAGATCGCCTCCTGGAAATCCGGCGAGCGCCTGCTCCTCTCCGGCAGGCTGCTCACCGGCCGCGACGCCGCCCACAAGCGCATGACCGAGATGCTGGCCCGGGGGGAGAAGCTGCCGGTGGACTTCACCAACCGCTTCATCTACTACGTGGGACCGGTGGACCCGGTGCGGGACGAGGTGGTCGGCCCCGCCGGCCCCACCACCGCCTCGCGCATGGACAAGTTCACCGAGGCGATGCTGGCCCGGACCGGACTGATCGGCATGGTGGGCAAGAGCGAGCGCGGACCGGCCGGCGTGGAAGCCATCAGGAAGCACCGGGCCGTGTACTGCATCGCCGTGGGCGGCGCCGCCTACCTGGTGTCGAAGGCGATCCGCGCCTCGAAAGTCCTCGCCTTCCCCGATCTGGGCATGGAAGCCATCTACGAGTTCGAGGTGAAGGACATGCCGGTCACCGTGGCGGTGGACTCGGGCGGCAACGCCGTCCACAAGGCGGGCCCCGCCGAGTGGCGCGCGCGCATCGGGAAGATTCCCGTCGTTACCGCATGATTTGACCTCGATCAACCTCCGGCGCGGACCGGGGGGGACAATCGCGGAACGGTTTTCCTGGAGTCCGGCAAGCGCGATGGCGGGCAGCACTGATGCGGCGAGCAGTCACGGTGGCCGGCGGCCCTGGCCGGCGCGCCTGGATGCGCTGCAGAGCCTCACGGGTCTCGCCCTCGCCGCATTTCTCGGCGTCCACCTGCTGCTGGATTCCGCCATTCTGATCGGTCCCGACGCCGCCGACGCGGTGGCGAAGTTCTTCGAAGGCGAGCCCTTCCTCGGCTCCGGTCAGCCCTGGATCGTGTCCGTTGCAGCCCTGGGGCTGCTGGCGATGATTGCTTTGCACGGCGCGCTTGCGCTGCGGAAATTTCCCCACGACTACCGGCAGTACCGGGCGTTCCGCGGCCACCTCGCAGCTTTCCCCCACAGTGACACGCGGCTCTGGTGGTGGCAGGTGGTGACCGGATTCCTGCTGTTCTTCCTCGCCGCGCCCCACCTCTACACCGTCATCACGCAGCCCGAAGCCATCGGCGCAGTCCCCTCCTCGCTGAGGGTGGCGAGGGAGCATGCCTGGGTGCTGTATGCCTTGTTCCTTCCGGTGGTGATCATCCATGCCGCTGCCGGCACCTACCGGGTGGTGATGAAATGGCGCCCGCCGCGGCGAACCGGCCGCATCTGGCTGCGCCGGATCATGTGGGTCGTCGCGCTCGTCTATCTGAGCATCGGCGCGGCGGCACTGGTCGCCTACGTCCGCCACGGCCTGGCGCTGGGGGCCTGAATCGTGGAGATCATCTACACCGACGTCCTGGTGATCGGCGGCGGCCTTGCCGGCCAGCGGGCGGCACTGGGGGTGCGCCGCCGCGGTCACTCCGTCGTCGTCCTTTCGCTGGTCCCGGCCAAGCGTTCCCATTCCGCCGCCGCCCAGGGCGGGATGCAGGCGAGCCTGGCCAACTGCAGCATGGGCGCAGGCGACAGCGAGGATGTGCACTTCGAGGACACGGTGCGGGGCTCGGACTGGGGCGCGGACCAGCAGGTGGTTCGCATGTTCGTGAACACCGCCCCCAAGGCCGTGCGGGAACTCGCGGCCTGGGGCGTGCCGTGGAACCGGGTGCGGCGCGGCGAGCACAGCGTGATCATGAACGGCCGGAAGGTCACAGTCACGGAAAGTGACGATGCCCACGGCCTGATCACGGCCCGCGACTTCGGTGGCACCAAGAAGTGGCGCACCAGTTACGTCTCCGACGGCACCGGCCACGCCATGCTGTACGTCATGAGCGACCAGGCCATCGCCAGCGGCATACCCGTGCACGAAAGCCGCGAGGCGCTGGCCCTGATTCACGATGGCGGACGCTGCCACGGGGCGGTGGTGCGCAACCTCTCCACCGGCGCGCTGGCCGCCTACGTCGCGCGCGCCACGGTCATTGCCACCGGCGGCTTCGGGCGCATCTACCGCGTGTCCACCAACGCGACCATCAACGAGGGCATGGGTGCGGCCATCGCCCTGGAGACCGGGGTCGCCGCCCTGGGCAACATGGAGGCGGTGCAGTTCCACCCCACCGCCATCTTCCCCGCGGGAATCCTGGTGACCGAGGGCTGCCGCGGCGATGGCGGACTGCTGCTCGACGGCAGGCAGCACCGCTTCATGCCGGACTACGAGCCGGAGAGTCGCGAGCTCGCCTCCCGCGACGTGGTATCGCGGCGCATGGAGGAGCACATCGCCGGCGGTGCCGGCGCCCCGTCGCGCTTCGGCGACCACCTCTGGCTGGACATCCGGCTTCTGGGACGCGACCACATCGAGCACCGGCTGCGCGAGGTAAAGGAGATCTGCCAGTACTTCCTCGGCATCGATCCCGCGCGGGACCTGATTCCGGTGCGGCCGGCCCAGCATTACTCCATGGGCGGCATCCGCACCGACCACACCGGCCAGAGCCGGACCCTGAGGGGTCTGTTCGCCTGCGGCGAGGCAGCCTGCTGGGACATGCACGGCTTCAACCGCCTTGGCGGCAACTCGGTGGCCGAAACCGTGGTCGCGGGCATGATCGTGGGCGAGTTCGTCGCCGACTTCGTCACCACGCAGGAGGGAGACCTGCGAATGAGCACTTCGCTGGCCCGGGAGTTCCTCGCCCGGGAGCAGGCCCGCCTGGACGACCTGCTCGCGTCCGGCCGGCCGGAGAGCGCCTTCGCGCTCACACGCGCCATGCAGGAGGTGATGACCGCCAAGGTGGGCATTTTCCGGGACGGTCCCGCGCTGGAGCAGGCCGTGGAGGAACTGCAGCGACTCCTCGTGCGCAGCCGCGACCTTGGATTGCGGGCGAGATCGCCGGCCGCCAACCCCGAGCTCACCGCGGCTTACCGGCTGCCGCGGATGCTCAAGCTCGCGCTGTGCGTGGCCCACGGTGCGCTCGCGCGCACCGAGAGCCGCGGCGCCCACTATCGGCAGGACCATCCCCGCCGCGACGACCGGAACTGGCTCCGGCGCACGCTCGCCTACTGGACGCACG
Organism: Burkholderiales bacterium; assembly: GCA_035718105.1. Classification (GTDB taxonomy): domain Bacteria; phylum Pseudomonadota; class Gammaproteobacteria; order Burkholderiales; family UBA6910; genus UBA6910. The sequence continues at coordinate 1,370 of DASTHR010000161.1, read as the reverse complement.
AGACGGACACGCTGCCGACCCTGGCCTACGAGGACATGGACGTCATGGCCATGGAGCTGCCGCCGGGATGGCGCGGCTACGGCGCCCGGGATTACCTGGATCATCCCGACAGTCCGCGCCGGCGCGAACAGGTCGAGGCCCTGAAGGCGGCGCGCCCGGCCGCAGACCGTCACGCCCTGCAAGCGGCGCTCATGCCCTATGAGCATCTGCTGCCGCAGAGGCTGCGCGGGCGCAATCAGCGGCTCAGGGAGGACGCCTGATGGGCACGGGCCGCAAGCTTCGCATTTCGGCGATGCGCCACAGCCCGCTGGATCCGGCGAGCATGCCGCGGCTCCAGGCCTACGAGCTGGAGGAAGCGCCGGGGATGACGCTGTTCATCGCCCTGAACGAGATACGCGAAACCCAGGACCCGACCCTGGTTTTCGATTTCGTGTGCCGCGCCGGCATCTGCGGCTCCTGTGGCATGCTGATCAACGGCCGCCCAGCCCTCGCCTGCCGCACGCTCACCGGCACCCTTCCCGCCGAGATCACGCTTGCGCCGCTGCCCGGCTTCCAGTTGATCGCGGACCTCTCGGTGAACACCGGCGCCTGGATGCGGGCCCTGAGCGAGCGCCTGCACGCCTGGGTCCACGCCGCGGGCGAGCCCGATCTCACCCGGATCGAGGAACGCATGGAACCGGATCTGGCGGAGGCGATCTACGAGCTCGATCGCTGCATCGAGTGCGGCTGCTGCGTGGCCGCCTGCGGCACCCTGCGCATGCGGGAGGATTTCGCCGGGGCGGTGGGGCTCAACAAGATCGCGCGTTTCCGCCTCGACCCGCGGGACACCCGGAGCGATGCGGACTACTACGAATTGGTCGGCAGCGAGGAAGGCGTCTTCGGATGCATGACTCTGCTGGGCTGCGAGGACGTCTGTCCCAAGAACCTGCCGCTCGCCACCCAGATCGCCTTCCTGCGCCGGCTCATGGCGCGCCGGGGGCTGTAAGGCCGCCGCCGCTTCCGCGTACCGCGGGACCCGCTCAGTAACCGCCGCAGCGATCCCAGTAGCCGCGCTCCTGGTACGGGTCAGACCAGTACCAGCACAGTTCCGGCGACGGCGGAGGGGGAGCCACGCCTCGCGCGGCCGACGCGATCACCGCGCCCAGAATCACTCCCGCGACAATGTCGCCCGCGCGGTTGCGGTCGCGGTCCCAGCGGCCGTAGCGAATCTCGCGGCGGACCTCGCGGCGCACCTCGCGCCGCTCGCGCGCGATCTCGCGCATGCCTTCGCGGTACTCGCGCCGCGCCTCGGCACGCGAGCCGGACTGAAGGATCTCGCGCCGCATCTCGCGGCGCTCGCGCCCGATCTCGCGCATGCCTTCGCGGAACTC
>DASTHR010000160.1:0-8549 GCA_035718105.1 Burkholderiales bacterium | reverse complement strand
GCCCGGCACCTTCCTGGTGCCACGGGTGAGCCTGCATTACGCGAAATACACGTACTCTAACCCCTCTTCGCGCCAGGACGATGACCTGACGGTCCCGATCTACAGCCTGGACGGCGGGCTGCGCTTCGAGCGCGACGTGGGACTGGGGGGCGAGAATTATACGCAGACCCTGGAACCCCGCGCGTTCTATGTGAACGCGCCTTTCCGGGACCAGCGCACGCTGCCGGTGTACGACACCGCGGAGGCGGACTTCAACTTCGCGCAGCTGTTCCTGGAGAATCGCTTCCTGGGCGGCGACCGGGTCAACGACGCCAACCAGCTCACCGTCGCGCTGATCTCGCGACTGCTGCACCAGGACGGGCGGGAGAGGGCGCGGTTCGCCATCGGCCAGCGCTTCTATTTCGATTCACCGCAGGTGACCCTCAACCCGCTGGATCCGGGCAACCAGACCAAGACGGACTTCCTCGCGGCCTTCAGCGGCCGGGTGGCGGAATCCTGGCTTTCGGACGCAGGCTGGCAGTACGATCCGGCGGACTCCCGCACCCGAAGGCTGAGCCTGCTGGCGCGCTACCAGCCCGGCCCCGCCCGCGTGCTCAACCTGGGTTACCGCTACACCTACAACGAGCTGGAACAGCTGGGCGGGTCCTTCCAGTGGCCCCTAGGGCGCGGCTGGTGGGGCGTGGGCGTCCTCGACTACTCGCTGCGGGACGACCGCGCTTTGAACGCCGTTGCCGGCGTCGAGTATAATTCCGCGTGCTGGGCGTTGCGCTTCGTGGTGCAGCGCTTCGCCACCACTGTCGACGACACCACCAACCAGTTCTTTATCCAACTCGAGTTGCGCGGGCTCGCCAGGCTTGGCGTGGATCCCCTGGACGTGCTGCGACAAACCATTCCCGGCTACACCCAAACCTCAGGTCCGGACATGACCGGCAGCACCGGCGGGCGATGACCATGGCAAGCCGCTTCCCTCTGATTGCCGCCTTACTCCTCGCGACGACGGCCGCCGCCCAGGCGCCGGCGGGAGGAGGTGCGCCCGCGGCGCCAGTACCCGTGGACCGGATTGTGGCCGTGGTCAACGATGAGGCGATCACCCGCACCGAGCTGACGGAACGCGCCGCGATCATCGAACGCCAATTGCGCCAGCAGGGCGTCGCACTCCCGCCCAAGGAGACTTTTGAAAAGCAGGTTCTGGAGCGGCTCATCATCGACCGCGCCCAGCTGCAATTCGCCAACGAAACCGGGCTGCGGGTGGACGACGCCCAGCTGGACCGGGCCCTGCGGCGCATCGCGGAGGACAACAAGCTCTCGATCCAGCAGCTGCGCGAAGCGGTGGAGAAGGACGGGGTGCCTTTCGCCAAGTTCCGCGAGCAGGTGCGCTCCGAAATCATCCTCTCGCGGCTGCGCGAGCGGGAGGTGGAAAACCGGGTGGTGGTGAGCGACGCGGAGATTGACCAGTACCTCGCCACCCAGGAAGCCCAGGCCGGCAAGTCGGTGGAGTACAGCATCTCCCATATCCTGGTGCGGGTTCCCGAGCAGGCCAGCCCGGAGCAGATCCAGGCCCAGCGGCGCCGCGCCGACCAGGCCCTCGCGGAGGTCCGCTCCGGAAAGGATTTCGCCCAGGTGGCCGCGGCGTTTTCGGATGCCCCGGACGGCCTGCAGGGCGGAAACATGGGGTGGCGCGCTCCGGCCCGGCTCCCCGCCATCTTCGCCGAGGTGGCGGAGAAGATGCGCCCGGGAGAGGTGAGCGCGGTGCTGCGCAGCCCCGCGGGATTCCACATCGTGAAGCTGGTGGACAAACGCGGGGCGGACGCGGCGGTGGCCATCACCCAGACCCACGCCCGCCACATCCTGATCAAGACCAGCGAGCTGGTGTCGGAGGCGGATGCCCGCAACCGCCTGATCCAGCTCAAGGAGCGCATCGAGAACGGCGCCAGCTTCGCCGACCTGGCGCGACTGCAGTCGGAGGACGGTAGCGCCGCCAATGGCGGCGACCTTGGCTGGGTCTCGCCCGGCGACACCGTGCCGGAGTTCGAGCGCGCCATGGACGCGCTGCGCCCGAACCAGATTTCGGATCCGGTCCAGTCCCCCTTCGGCTGGCATTTGATCCAGGTCCTGGAGCGGCGCACCCAGGACGTCACCAAGGACCGCCAGCGGCTGGTGGCGCGCCAGGCCATCCGTGCACGCAAGGCCGACGAAGCCTATCAGGAGTGGCTGCGGCAGCTGCGCGACCGCGCCTACGTCGAGATCCGGCTGGAAGAGCGGTGAGGGGTGAACGGTGAGCAGTGAGCGGACTGGGGCCCCAGGGCCGCGCTCCGAGCCTGACGCCTCGCGCCTCGCGCCTCACGCGTCACCGCTTCTTGCGGTCACCGCCGGCGAGCCGGCCGGAGTCGGGCCCGAGCTGTGCGCCACCCTGGCCGACCGCGACCCGCCGGCCCGGCTGGTGGTGGTCGCCGACCGCGACCTGCTGCGCGGACGCGCCCGACTGATCGGCCGCGAGATCGCCATCGCCGATTACGCCCCCGGCGTTGAACCGCCTCCCGGCGCGCTGCAGGTGCTGCATTTGCCGCTGGCACGGTCGAGCGAGCCCGGTCGGCCTGATCCCGCCAACGCCCGCTATGTCCTCGCCACCCTGGAGCGCGCCCTCACCGGTTGCCTGAGGGGGGAGTTCGCGGCCATGGTCACCGCGCCGGTGCACAAGGCGGTGATCAACGAGGCAGGCGTGCCCTTCACCGGCCACACCGAGTTCCTGGCCGAGCTTACGGGCACCCCGCGGGTGGTGATGATGCTCGCGGGAGGCGGACTGCGGGTGGCGCTGGCCACCACCCACCTCGCCCTGCGGGAGGTGGCGGCGGCGATCACGGCCGAATCCCTGGAGCAGACGCTGCGCATCCTGCAAACGGACCTGGTGCACCGGTTTGGCCTCGCGGCGCCGCGCATCCTGGTGGCCGGGCTCAACCCCCACGCCGGCGAGTCGGGAAATCTAGGTCGCGAAGAGATCGAGGTCATCGCCCCGGTGCTGGAAAAGCTGCGGGGGGAGGGCCTGCGCCTGGAGGGACCGCTCCCCGCGGACACCCTGTTCACCCCGGCGCGGCTCGCCGGCTGCGACTGCGTGCTGGCCATGTACCATGACCAGGGGCTGCCGGTGCTGAAGTACGCCAGCTTCGGGCGCGGCATCAACGTCACCCTGGGACTGCCCGTGATCCGCACCTCTGTGGATCACGGCACGGCCTTGGACCTGGCGGGGAGCGGTCGCGCCGATCCCGGCAGCCTCATCGCCGCCATTGAGGCGGCCGCGGACATGGCCCGGCGCCGGGCCTGACAGGCCGTCTCCCACTCACCGCGTCCTGCTCACCGCTCACGCCATGGGCCACGTCCCGCGCAAGCGCTTCGGGCAGCATTTCCTCCACGACCGCCACACCATAGCGAAGATCCTGGACGCACTGGACCCGCGTCCCGGGGACCGGGTGGTGGAAATCGGCCCGGGCCTTGGGGCGCTGACCCGCCCACTGCTGGAGCGCGTGCCGCACCTGCACGTGGTAGAGATTGACCGCGACCTGGCGGCGCGGCTGGAACAGGAGTACGGCCCCGAACGCCTGACGGTGCACCGGGCGGACGCCCTGGAATTCGACTTCTCCTTAATGGGTTCGAACCTGCGGGTGGTGGGCAACCTGCCCTACAACGTTTCCACGCCCCTGCTGTTTCACCTGGCGCGATTCGCGGCGGGCCTGCGCGACCTGCATTTCATGCTGCAACGGGAAGTGGTGGAGCGCATGGTGTCGACACCCTCCGGCTCTGCCTACGGGCGGCTTTCGGTGATGCTTCAGTACCGCTTCGAAATGGAGAAACTGTTCGGCGTGGCCCCGGGCTGCTTCCGCCCGCCACCCAAGGTGGACTCGGCGGTGGTGCGGATGGCGCCACTCGCGCAGCCGGAGCCCGTGGCCATGGACGAGGAACTCCTGGCCGCCGTCGTGACTCGCGCCTTCACGCAGCGGCGCAAGACGCTTCGAAACGCCCTCGGCGGGGTGGTCGATGAAACGGAACTCCAGAGTTTGGGGATCAATCCGGGATTGCGGCCGGAGAACCTGACGGTGGCGGATTATGTGCGCATCGCCAACCTGGCCTCCCGGCGCGCGGGACAGGCGGCCTGAGAAAACCCACCACCAAGGCACCAAGACAGCATGATTACTTTGCGCCTTGGTGTCTTGGTGGCGAATTCAACGCCTTCTCTGGATGAACTCGATCTTTTAACCGTCGGGATCTTCGACGAAGGCGATCACGGTGGACCCATGTTTCATCGGGCGGACGGCCGCGACTCGGAAGCCGAAGGCCGAGAGCGGGAGCGGCCGCCGGGGCCCGGTGACATTTCTTACTTTGTCCCCGTCTTGCGCTGGATGAATTCGATCTTGTAACCGTCGGGATCTTCGACAAAGGCAATCACGGTGGACCCATGTTTCATCGGGCCCGCCTCGCGCACCACCTTGCCGCCCCGCATTTTCACTTCGTCGCAGGCCTTGTAGGCGTCGTCCACTTCCACGGCGACATGGCCGTAAGCGGTGCCCAGATCGTACCTGTCCACGCCCCAGTTGTAGGTGAGTTCCAGCACCGCCCCCTCGCTCTCGTCCTGGTAGCCGATAAAGGCCAGCGTGAATTTGCCTTCCGGATAGTCCTGGCGCCGCAGCACCCGCATGCCCAGCACCCCGGTGTAAAAGCCGATGGAGCGATCCAGGTCGCCCACCCGCAGCATGGTATGAAGGATTCTCATAGCGCCACCATCTCGAAGTCGTCCTTGCGCGCCCCGCACTCGGGGCAGGTCCAGTTTACCGGCACGTCCTCCCAGCGCGTCCCGGGGGGAATCCCGTCCTTGGCCAGCCCCGCCGCCTCGTCGTAGACGAAGCCGCAGATCAGGCACATCCAGGTTCGATAGGGCCGATCGTCTGCGGCGGTCATGGGGGAGGCGGTGCGGCTTTGGGATAAAATGCGATTCTATCCTATGTCCCTTTCGCCCCCCATCGTCCTGTCCTTCGCCGCCACGGATCCGAGCGGCGGGGCCGGCCTCCAGGCCGACGTGCTCACCCTGTCCAGCATGGGTTGCCATCCGCTTTCGGTGGTGACCGCGGTCACGGTGCAGGACACAGCCGGCATCGAGGGCGTGCTGCCCCTGGATCCCGACTGGGTGTCGGACCAGGCCCGCAGCGTGCTCGAGGACATCCCGGTGGACGCCTTCAAGGTGGGCGCCGTGGGCAGCCTGGAAGTGATGACGGCGGTGGCGGAAGTCGTCGCCGACTATCCGGACATACCGCTTATCCTGGACGCGGCGCTGGGGTCGGGACGCGGCGAGGAGTTCTCGCGCGAGGAGATGATCTCCGGGCTGCGGGAGCTGTTGATCCCCCAGGCGACGCTGGTCACTGCCAACAGCACCGAGGCGCGGCGCCTCGCGGAGGAGGCGGAGGACGAGGCGTTGGACGCGCAGCAGTGCGCCCTGCGCCTGATCGAGCTCGGCTGCGAGTACGTGCTGATCACCGGCACCCACGACGCCTCGGCGCAGGTGGTGAACACCCTCTACAGCGAGGACGGCGTGGTGCGCACCGACACCTGGGATCGGTTGCCCGGAAATTTCCACGGCTCCGGCACCACCCTCGCCGCCGCCATCGCCGCCACCCTCGCCAACGGCCTGTCCCTGCCCGAGGCGGTGAAGGAGGCGCAGGAATACACCTGGCAGAGCTTGAAGCACGGATTCCGCCCCGGCATGGGCAGGCTGGTTCCCGACCGCATGTTCTGGGCGCGCGAGGACGAACGCGATGGCGGCGAGGATTAGCGGACTCTACGCGCTCACCCCGGACACCGCGGACACCGGGGTGCTCGCTGCAATGGTGCGCGCCGCGCTCGAGGGCGGCTGCCGCTGGGTGCAGTACCGGAACAAGACCGCCGATGGCGTCCTGCGCCGGGAGCAGGCTCTGGTCCTGCGCCGGGTCACGGCGCACTGGGGCGCGGCACTGATCGTCAACGACGATCCGGCCCTGGCCCTGGCGGCCGGAGCGGACGGGGTGCACCTGGGAGGGGAGGACGCGCCCGTGGATGAGGCGCGCCGGCTGCTGGGCGCGGGCCGCATCATCGGCGCGTCCTGCTACGACCGCCTGGATCTCGCGCTGGCGGCCCAGGCGGCGGGCGCCGATTACGTGGCCTTCGGAAGTTTCTTTCCGTCCCCGGTAAAGCCGGGCGCGGTGCGCCCAGAACCCGGTCTGCTGACCCGCGCCAGGGAGCGCATCAACCTGCCGCTGGTGGCCATCGGCGGCATCACGCCGGAGAATGCGCCGGCGCTGATCGCCGCCGGTGCCAGCGCTCTGGCGGTCGTCACCGCGCTGTTCGGTGCGGCTGATGTCGCGGGGGCGGCGCGGCGATTCTGCCGCCTGTTCAACATTTCCACCGTAGCGAGTGAGTCATGACTTCACGCAACGACCAGTTGTTCGAGCAATCCCGGAGCATAATCCCCGGCGGCGTCAATTCCCCGGTGCGGGCGTTCCGCTCCGTGGGCGGCACGCCCCGGTTCTTCGAGCGCGGCGAAGGCGCTTACCTGTGGGACGCCGATGGAAAGCGCTACATAGATTATGTGGGCTCCTGGGGCCCGGCCATTCTTGGGCATGCCCACCCGCAGTCGGTCCAGGCGGTGCAGCAGGCCGCGGCACGGGGACTTTCCTTCGGCGCCCCCACCGCCGCCGAGCTCGAGATGGCGGAGCTGCTGCGGCAGCTGGTGCCGTCGATGGAAATGCTGCGGCTGGTGAGCTCCGGCACCGAGGCCACCATGAGCGCCATCCGCCTCGCCCGCGGCCACACCGGGCGCAGCAAGATCGTGAAGTTCGAGGGCTGCTACCACGGCCACGCCGATTCCCTGCTGGTGAAGGCGGGCTCCGGGGCGCTCACCTTCGGCCAGCCCAGTTCCGCGGGCGTCCCCCCGGAGCTCGCGGTCCATACCGTGGTGCTGGACTACAACGACAGCGCAGGCCTGGAGCGCGCCTTCGCCGAGGGGGGCAGCGAGATCGCCGCGGTGATCGTCGAACCGGTGGCGGGCAACATGAACCTCGTGGCACCCAGGCCGGAGTTCCTCCGGGCCCTGCGGGAACTCTGCACCCGCCACGGCGCGGTGCTCATTTTCGACGAAGTGATGACGGGTTTCCGCGTCGCGCTGGGGGGTGCCCAGGCGCTTTACGGCATCGGGCCGGACCTCACCACCCTGGGCAAGGTGATCGGCGGGGGCATGCCGGTGGGCGCTTTCGGCGGCCGCCGCGACATCATGGAGAAGATCGCGCCACTGGGCCCCGTCTACCAGGCGGGGACGCTGTCAGGCAATCCGGTGGCGGTCGCGGCGGGGCTTGCCACTCTGCGTGAAGTGCAGCGGCCGGGCTTCTACGAGCGCCTCGGCGATTCGACCCGCTCCCTGTGCGAAGGCCTCACACGGGCGGCGCGGAAACATGGCGTCACGTTCTCGGCGCAGTCGGTGGGGGGGATGTTCGGAATCTACTTCCGCGCCACCCCGCCAACTTCTTACGCGGAGGTCATGGAGTGCGACAAGGAGGCCTTCAACCGCTTCTTCCACGCCATGCTCGAGGCGGGCGTTTACCTTGCGCCCTCGGCCTACGAGGCGGGTTTCGTTTCAGCGGCCCACAGCCCGGCAGACATCGCCGCCACCGTGGCGGCGGCGGAAGCGGTTTTCGGCCGCTGGAAGTAACCGCGCGAAACAAAAGGGGGCGGCAATCGCCACCCCCTTCTTGCCTCGCGAGATGAAGGATCAGCGCAGGCCCTGGGCGTACTGGGCAAGCGCCGCGACGTCCTGGTCGGTCAGCTTCACCGCGATCATCTGCATCATCCGGTTCGGGTCGTTCTGGCGCTCGCCGGCGCGGAATGCCTTGAGCTGCGCCGCGGTGTACTCCGCATGCTGCCCGGCCAGGCGGGGGTACTGCGCCGGGATCCCCGCACCGTTGGGAGAATGGCAGCCGGCGCAGGCGGGAATACCGCGCTGGGCGTCGCCGCCGCGCCAGAGCCTCTCGCCCTTCTCGGCCAGCGCCTTGTCGGTAGCGATGCCGCCCTTGGGCGGCTGGGCCGCGTAATAGACACCGAGCGCCTTCATGTCCTCGGGAGAAAGCGTCGCCACCATGCCCTGCATGATGGCGTTCTTGCGCCCCGTGGCCTTGTCGGCGTCCTTAAAATTGGTGAGCTGCTTGGTGATATACTGCGCGACCTGCCCCGCCAGGTTGGGGTTCTGGGGGATGGCGCTGTTGCCGTCCGCCCCATGGCAGCCGGCGCAGATCGCGGTCGCGGCAGGCGCAGCGGGAGCGGCGGGAGCCGCGGCAGCACCCTTCCCGGCGTCGGCGGGTTTCTGCTCCGCGGCCATGGCGGGCAGTGCCAGCACCAGGCCGAACAGCGCAGCAATGGGCAGGACAGGCTTCATTTGGTCTCCTGAAGGACTGCAGACAATGACAGGGGCCGGATTTTAACCCAGCGGCCTCCCTTCCCGCCAGTTCCCGCAGCCATGCCTCTCCTCCAACACGCCACTT
>DASTHR010000159.1:0-2217 GCA_035718105.1 Burkholderiales bacterium | reverse complement strand
CACGATTCCTGACCCCGTTAACCTGACGCTTGATCCAGCTTGAGGAGCCCCCATGGCGCGCTACGACAACATTCCAGAGATCGAACCCCGGCTCGACGGCGCCGGCCTGCGCATCGGCATCGTCATGAGCCGCTTCAACATTGAGGTGGGCGAGGGCCTGCTGGGCGCCTGCACCTCGGAGTTGCTGCGCCGGGGCGTCGGCGCGGGGGACGTGCAGATCGCGACCGTGCCCGGTGCCCTGGAGATTCCCCTGGCGCTGCGCGCGATGGCCGCTTCCGGCCGCTACGACGCGCTGGTGGCGCTGGGGGCGGTGATCCGCGGCGAGACCTACCATTTCGAGGTGGTGTCCAACGAGTCGGCCGCCGGCGTCACCCGGGTTCAGCTCGACACCGGTATCCCGGTCGCCAACGGCGTGCTCACCACCAACGACGACGACCAGGCCCTGCACCGCATGCAGCAGAAGGGCACCGAGGCCGCGGAGTGCGCCATCGAGATGGCGAACCTGCTGAGGTCGTTGAAATGAGCGAACCGGGGCAGCAGCCCGAGGCGCGGCGCAGCAGCCGCCGTCGCTCGCGGGAACTGGCGGTTCAGGGCTTGTACCAGGGGCAGCTGACGGGGGACGGGGCGGACGCCATCGAAAAACAGCTGCGCCATCAGCGCGACTTCGACAAGGCCGACGAGCGCTTTTTCCTGGAGGTGCTGCGCGGGGTGCTGGCCCGGGCGGCGGAGCTCGATCAGTCCCTGGCGCCCTGCCTGGATCGCCCGGCTTCGGAGCTCTCGCCGGTGGAGCACGCCATCCTCCTGATCGGCGCCTTTGAGCTGTCGCAGCGCCTGGAGATTCCCTACCGGGTGGTGATCAACGAGGCGGTGGAACTGGCCAAGGTCTTCGGCGGTACCGACGGCTACAAGTACGTCAACGGCGTGCTGGACAAGCTCGCGCCCCGGTTCCGGGACGTCGAGGTTCGATCGAAGCGCGGCAGCGCGCGGCCGCGCGGGTAGTTTCCCCGCGCCGGCACCATGCTTTTCAACTCCTACGAGTTCATATTCGGCTACCTGCCGCTGACCTTCCTGGGCTTCTTCCTGCTGGCCCGGGTCAGCCATTTTCTGGCGGCGTCCTGGCTGACGCTGGCCTCGCTGTTCTTCTACGCCTGGTGGAACCCGGCTTACGTCGGGCTGCTGCTGGGCTCCATCCTGTTCAATTTCATCGCCGGCATGTCCATCGGGCGCGCCGTGGCCCGGGGCGAGACCCGACTGGCCGGATGGCTGCTGGCCGGGAGCGTTGGCGGTGACCTGCTGCTCCTGGCCTACTACAAATACGCCGACTTCTTCCTCTCCAACATCAACGCCGTATCGGGCGCCGAGCTGCCGCTGCTGGGCATTGTTTTGCCGCTGGGCATCTCCTTCTTCACCTTCACCCAGATCGCCTTCCTGGTGGACACCTGGCAGGGCAAGGTGCGCGAGTACCGCTTCGTGCACTACGCGCTGTTCGTGACCTATTTCCCGCACCTCATCGCCGGCCCGGTGCTGCACCACAAGGAGATGATGCCGCAGTTCGCCCTCGGCACCACCTACCGGCCGCACTGGGAGAACATCGCGGTGGGGCTCACCATCTTCTTCATCGGCCTGTTCAAGAAGACGGTGCTGGCGGACGGCATCGCCCAGTACGTGGGACCGGTGTTCTCCGCCCACGACGCCGGGGCGCGGCTGCCGCTGCTGGACGCCTGGGGCGGGGCGCTCGCCTACACCTTCCAGCTCTATTTCGACTTCTCGGGCTACTCGGACATGGCCATCGGCCTGTCGCGGCTGTTCGGGGTGCAGCTGCCGCTCAACTTCCACTCCCCCTACAAGGCGGACAACATCATCGAGTTCTGGCGCCGCTGGCACATGACCCTGTCGCGCTTCCTTCGCGACTACCTGTACATCCCGCTCGGGGGCAGCCGCCGCGGCGGCAGCCGGCGCTACCTGAACCTCATGCTCACCATGGTGCTGGGCGGGCTGTGGCACGGCGCCAACTGGACCTTCGTGGTCTGGGGCGGCCTGCACGGGTTCTATCTCATGGTCAACCATGCCTGGCATGCGCTGAGGCGCCGCCTGGGCCTGGGGGACGGCGGGCGCGGGGGGCGCTGGGCGGGGCGGGTTCTCACCTTCCTCGCGGTGGTGGTGGCCTGGGTGTTCTTCCGCGCCGAGAGCGTGGACGATGCGCTTTACGTGCTCAAG
>DASTHR010000158.1:0-2319 GCA_035718105.1 Burkholderiales bacterium | reverse complement strand
TTGCTCTACAGTTCCAATATTAACTGGCGCCGCGGGAAATGACACGCGCAATGCCACGGATTTTTGCAGGCGAAGACCCTGTTTTTGCGCCGCGATTGACATTTGACGGCTCGCCCGGGGACGGAAGCGGCTCGTGCCTGGAGGAAACCCATGACATTCGTCATGGATCAGGGCCCTGCCGCGGCAAGCGGCGGGTCAGGGCCCACCCCAAGGATCGCGGATCAGAGCCCGCTGAGCGCCTTCACGTGGCTGGCGACGCTGCGGCCCAGGGCATGGAGCTCGTACCCCCCCTCGAGCACCGACACGATGCGCCCGCCGGCGTGTTTCGCCGCCACGTCCTTGAGCTGCCTGGTGACCCAGGCGTAATCCGCCTCGTTCAGCGCGAGGGACGCCATGTCGTCGTCCCGGTGGGCGTCGAAGCCGGCGGAAATGAAGATCATCTGGGGCCGGAAGCGTTCAAACGCCGGCAGCCACTCCTCGCTCACGGCGTTGCGGAATTTCTCGCCCGAGGAGTAGGCGGCCAGGGGCACATTGACCATGCGCTCCGAACGACCCTCGGCGCCGCTGTAAGGATAGAAGGGATGCTGGAAGGTGGACACCATCAGCACCCGGGGATCATCGCGGAAGATGTCCTCGGTGCCGTTGCCGTGGTGCACGTCGAAGTCCACCACCGCCACCCGCTCCAGGCCGTGCTGCGCCAGGGCATGGACCGCGCCCACCGCGACGTTGTTGAAAAAACAGAAACCCATGGCCTTGGAGCGCTCGGCATGGTGCCCCGGCGGCCGCACGCAGCAGAACGCATTCTCGGCCTTTTTGCCCATGACCATGTCTGTTGCTAGAATCACGGCTCCCGCGGCCCGCAGCGCCGCCTTGACGGTGTGCGGATTCATCGCCGTGTCCGGGTCGAGGTGTACGATGCCCTTCTCGGGAACCATCGAAAGAATCCTGTCCACGTACGCCTCATCGTGCACCCGGACCAGATGCCTGCGCTCGGCAACAGGCGCGTCCTGATGGTCGAGGTAGTTGATCAGCCCGGAGGCGATCAGCTGGTCCTCGATGGCCCTGAGGCGGGCGGGCGACTCCGGGTGGTAAGAACCCATGTCATGCAGAGCGCATTCGGCATGGGTGATGAACGCCGTGTTCAAGAACATCCTCCTGTCGGACTCGAACTCTTGTCTTTATGGCGCAAAGTTAACCCGACAGCCTGTAACAATTCAAGCCTGACCCGTTCCCCGCCCCCATGGACAAGCACTATCTGACCCCGCTTTTCGCCCCCGCCTCGGTCGCCATCGTTGGCGCCACGGACCGCCCCGGCTCGGCCGGACAGGTGGTCCTGGAGAACATCCTGCAGAGCGGATTCCGGGGACGGGTGCACCTGGTGAACCCCAACCGGCAGACGGTTTTCGGGCGTCCCACCATTGCCTCCCTCAAGGACATCGACGAGCCGGTGGATCTGGCGGTGCTCATGACCCCCGCCCGGACCCTGCCCGAGATCGTGGACATAGCCGGGCGGCGCAAGGTGAAATCCGCCATCGTGGTGAGTTCGGGCTTCACCGACCCTTCGGGAAAGCCCCTGCCCCTGATGAACGCCCTGCTCAACAACGCCCGCCTGCACAACCTGCGGCTGCTGGGCCCCAACTCCCTCGGCATCCTGCGCCCGGACATCGGGCTGCATCTCGCCTACAGCCGCACCACGGCGCGCGCCGGCAACATCGCCCTGGTGTCCCAGTCCGGTGCCCTCACCAACGCCATCCTGGACTGGGCCAACGCCAATGACGTGGGCTTCTCCAGCGTGGTCAGCCTGGGGGACTCCGCCGACGTGAAGTTCGGCGAGGTGCTCGATTATCTGGTCTGGGACAACCGCACCGACGGCATCCTGCTCTACATCGAGGGCATCCACGACCGGCGCCGCTTCATCAGCGCCCTGCGGGCCGCGGCACGGGTGAAGCCGGTGATCGTGGTGAAGACCGGCCGCGACGCGGCCGCGGGCTACCGGGCGGCGGTCAGCCACTCCGGAGCCATGGTGGGCAACGACGAGGTGTTCGACGCGGTGCTGCGGCGGGCGGGCGCGGTGCGGGTGCGCAACATCGCCCAGATCTTCGCCGCCGCGCGGGTGCTCACCTCCCCCTGCCGGCCCACCGGTAACCGGCTCGCCATCGTCACCAACGGTGGCGGCCCCGGGGTACTGGCCGCGGACGCCGGCACCGACTTCGGAGTGAGGATCCCGGAGCTGTCGCGGGAAACCCTCGACCGGCTGGAGCCGCTGGTGTCCGCCAACTGGTCCCGCAGCAACCCCGTGGACCTGTGCGGGGAAGCCAC
>DASTHR010000157.1:0-2225 GCA_035718105.1 Burkholderiales bacterium | reverse complement strand
CTTCCCGGACGGCAGCGTGGACGCCGACACCTTCGTGCTCACCCTCCCGATGGCGGAGCAGCAGCCGGCGTTGGCGCTGCTGGTGTTCATCGGCGGGCTGTCCGCCGCCACCGGCATGGTCATCGTCGAGACCATCGCCCTCTCCACCATGGTCTGCAACGACCTGGTGATGCCGCTGCTGCTGCGAAGCAAGTCGTTGCAGCTCACCCGTCGCCCCGACCTGTCCGGGCTGCTGCTCGGGATCCGCCGCTGGGCCATCGTCGCGATCCTGCTGCTGGGATATTTCTATTTCCGGATCGCCGGCGAGGCCTATGCGCTGGTATCCATCGGCCTGATTTCCTTCGCGGCGGTGGCGCAGTTCGCCCCCGCCATCATCGGCGGCCTGTTCTGGCGGGAAGGCAGCCGCGCCGGCGCCTTCGCCGGCCTGTGCGCGGGATTCGCGGTCTGGGCCTACACCCTGCTGCTGCCCTCCTTTGCCCGCTCCGGCTGGCTGCCCATGAGCTTCATCGAGCAGGGGCCGCTGGGGATCGAGCTGCTCAAGCCGCTGCAGCTGTTCGGGCTGTCGGGCCTGGACCAGATCTCGCACTGCCTGTTCTGGAGCATGCTGGCCAACATCGGCGCTTATGTCTGGGGCTCGCTCACCAGCCGGCCCAGCGTCCCCGAGACCAGCCAGGCCAGCGCTTTCGTGGACGTGTTCAAGCGCTCCGTGGGCGGCGGCTCCCAGCTCTGGCGCGGCAGCGCCTCGGTGGACGACCTGTTCGCCCTGCTGTCGCGCTTCCTGGGACCGGCCAAGGCCGCCCGGGCGTTCGAGGACCACGCGCGGAGCCGGGGCCTGCGCTCGTTCCGCGACCTGCCCCCGGACGCCAACCTGGTGCATTTCGCCGAGACCCTGCTGGCGGGCGCCATCGGCAGCGCCTCCGCGCGGGTGATGGTTTCCTCCACCGTGAAGGAGGAGCCCCTGGGCATAGACGAGGTGATGAACATCCTGGACGAGGCCTCCCAGGTCATCGCCTACAGCCACAAGCTGGAGCAGAAGTCGCGCGAGCTGGAAGCGGCCACGGCGGAACTGCGCGCCGCCAACGCCCGCCTCAAGGATCTGGACCGGATGAAGGACGACTTCATCTCCACCGTCACCCACGAGCTGCGCACCCCGCTGACGTCGATCCGGGCCTTCTCCGAGATCCTGCTCGAGGATCCGGACAGCGACGCCGCCCAGCGCCAGAAATTCCTGGGCATCATCGTCAAGGAGGCGGAGCGCCTCACGCGCCTGATCAACCAGGTGCTGGACCTCGCCAAGCTCGAATCCGGCAAGGCGGAGTGGCACGCCACCGAGCTCTCCCTCAGGGAGGTGATCGAGGATTCGGTGGCCGCCACCAGCGGCCTCTCGACGGACAAGGGCGTGCGGGTCGAGGTGCAGTTGCCCGAGCGGGTGCCCATGATCACCGCCGACCGCGACCGGTTGATGCAGGTCATGATCAACCTGCTCTCCAACGCCGTGAAGTTCTGCAAGCCGGGCGAGGGGCTGGTGCGGATCCGCCTGCTCACCGGGCCAGAAGAACTGCGGGTGGAAGTGCAGGACAACGGCCCCGGCATCCCCCGCGACCACCACGAGGCGATTTTCGACAAGTTTCACCAGGTGGGCGACACCATGACGGACAAACCCCAGGGCACCGGCCTGGGCCTGCCCATCAGCCGCCAGATCATCGGCCACTTCGGCGGCCGCATGTGGGTGAACAGCGAACCCGGCAACGGGGCGACCTTTTCCTTCACCCTGCCGCGGCGGCCCCTGGACACCCCCGCCTGATGCCGAATTTGTGAAACAATAGGAGCTCGGAAAAAAACAGGGTCCGCCCCCCGCCGGCAAGGACCCATCCGAGGAGGAGTGCAACGGCATGGCCAAGAAAGTCCTGATCGCCGACGACGAGCCCAACATCGTCATGTCGCTGGAGTTCCTGATGCAGCGGGCCGGCTACCAGGTGCAGGTGGCGACCAACGGCGAGGAGGCTCTGCGGTTCGCGTCCGAGATCTACCCGGACCTGATGCTGCTGGACGTGATGCTGCCCAAGATGAGCGGCTTCGAGGTCTGCCAGAAGGTGCGGGAGAATCCGGCCTGCGGGGGGGTGAAGATCATCATGCTCACCGCCAAGGGCCGCGACACCGAGATGGCCAAGGGACTGGCCATGGGCGCCGACGCGTACGTCACCAAGCCCTTTTCCACCAAGGAT
>DASTHR010000156.1:0-17353 GCA_035718105.1 Burkholderiales bacterium | reverse complement strand
CAATTTCGGCATCCCCTCGGGCCAGGCCATCGCCGCGGCGCTGAAGCTGCCGGCCCTGACGCCGGCCCAGCTCTCGGAGCTTTCCGACGGCATGGATCGGAGCACGCCCCTTTGGTACTACGTGCTGAAGGAGGCGGAGGTCATGGAGGGCGGCCTGCGACTGGGACCGGTGGGCGGGCATATCGTCGGGAAGGTGTTCTTCGACCTGCTCAAGGCGGACGAAACGTCCTACCTCGCCACCAGGCCTGACTGGAAGCCGACCCTGCCGTCGGCGGTGCCCGGCAACTTCCGCATCACCGACCTGCTGCAGATAGCGGGAGTGGTGCCGCCGCTGAACTGAGGCGCCGCCGCGGGTCCGGCGCCCCACCACGTAACTCGCCGGCAGGTCGCGGGGGGTGAGCCCGGCCTGCCCCCGCGACTGCAACCCGCTGTCCATGGGGATTCCCCTCATCATGTTGCGCGCCGACGGCAAAGGAAGGTATTCCAACGGCGGGTAGGGAATGAGAGTAGGATGGGGGCTGGACAAACCGAGGTGAGCATAGGTGAGCATGACCAAGCACGGGGATTTGATGTTGAGTGGAAAGTCCGGACACAAGTACTGCTTTCAGGTATGGCCGTTCAGCACCCGGTTCCGCCCTCTGGGGGCCGTCTTCTTCGTCACCAAGCGACTGTACAGCAACAAGAACTACCGCCGTGCCTCCCACGAAGTGCTCTTCATCGGCGAAACCGCGAGCATGGCGGAGCCGCTGGGCTCCAGTTTTCAGCTCGACGCCTTCGAAAAGCGCGGCGCCAATTGCGTGTGCGTCTATCCCAGCAACGACGAGGCGGAGCGCAAGACCATGCTCGAGGACCTGGTGGCGGGCCACAGACCGACCCTGCAGTGTTGAGCGCGCCCGGCGTGGGCGCGTCTCGATGGTCTCAACCGTCGCGGTTTGCAATGCGCGGCCCGACGCGACCGGGCAACATGCGGAACCGCGGCATCATCGGGAGCAAAGCGTCATGAGCAGCAAGGAACAGCATGGCAACAGGGAGGCCAGGAAGCAGCCGGCCCTGACCCTGAAAGAGAAGCGGGAAGCGAAGAAGTCCAAGAAGAAGGACAAGGCGGCGGTCCAGCCTTTCCTCAATACGGCCAAGTAGGCCACCGGGGGGCGCCAAGCCCCTGTCAAGGAGAGGCCACCCGCTTCCGGGTGGCGTGCGTTTGTCCGCCGGCCGGTCCGGGCGGTGCCGTCTCCGGCCTGACAGGCATTTGAAGAACACGTCGGGAGCCGCGTTCGACGCAAGAAATGCCCGGATGCGAGGCGCGCAACGCAGGTTGCAGCGCGACCGCGCGGCGCCGACGGTCCTTTCAACAGCCTGCTTGCGACTCTCGATGCCTTCAGAAGGCTATACGGCGAGTGCCCCGACGCGAGCGCTTCGTGGCAGCACCGACATCGCCATGTGTTCAGCCACACTGTAAATGCGCCGCAACCTGTAGAGCATATCGAGCTGCACGCGGTGCTTGAGGAGGCGGTCGGGGTCGTCCTCGGCGAGGCGCGCGGCCTGTTGCCTGTGCAGGTCGGAGGTGAGTTCCGTGATCGTTTCGCGATTCACGACAACCGCCTGGGCCGCCCGCTCGTCCCCCGTCACCAGTGCCCGCAGCGCGGAATGCGCTGACTCCTGTATCGTCTGAAGCAGACGTTCCAGCAGCGCAGCGGTCTCCTTCGAAGGGGTGATATTCGCCTCGTGCAGAGTCCGGGCCAGCGGCACCAGTTCGTGGCTGATCGCCGCGCTCAGGTTCTCGATGTCGCCGGTGGCAGCAACCAGCCGCGCGTGCTCGTCAGACTCCGCGTCACTCAGCTCGGCACGCCCGACGTGCTGCAGATAAGCGAGCACCGCTTCTCGCAGCACCACTATCTGGTCATGCTGCTGCGACAGTTCGCTGAGGTCCCTGGCCTGGAAGGCCAACTTTAGCTTCGCCAGCATCCCTTCGGTCAGTTCGCCCATATGCCCGAGTTCCATCCTCGCGCGCTCCAAAGCCATCAATGGCACCCGGATCACATCCTCATCGAGATACCGGGGACGGGTGATTGCCGTGTCCTCAATCGCTCGGTCCGGTATTAGCTTGGTGGCCAGCGTCGCAAACAACGCGGCGAAAGGCAGGAAGATCAGCGTGTTGGCGGTGGCCCAGATGGTTGCGGCATTTGCGATCTGGCGGGGCACCTCCTCGGCGAGCCGCTCCATACCCTGCAGATGCGCGGCCACGGGTGAAACCATCTCGGCGAGTCCCGCGAGCTGAGCGATGAAAGGCAGCCAGATCACCGCCCCCAGCACATTGAACAGCACATGCACGGTTGCTGCGCGCTTTGCATCCTGCGACTTGCCGATCGCGGCGAGCATCGCCGTGATCCCGGTTCCGATCTTTGCCCCGAACAGGATCGCTATGCCTGCCGGCAGGGAAAGCAGTCCCTGTGCCGCCATGACGACCGCAAGTCCTATGGTTGCCGAGGACGATTGCACGAGTGCCGTAAACAAAGCGCCGGCCAGCATCCCGAGTACCGGACTCTGCAAGGACTGCAGCAGCTCGGCAAAGCCCTCGTGCGTCCGCAACGGCGACATGGCCGAGCCCATCGCCGCCATGCCGTAGAAGATCAGTCCGAGTCCCATAGACATGGCGCCATAGTGGCGTGCGACACCCTGTTTCCATGCGAAGCTCATGAAAAACCCAAGGGCGATAAGCGGGAATGCGAGGGCAGTCGTGTTGAACGCAACGATCTGCGCCGTGACCGTGGTGCCGACATTGGCGCCGAATATCACGCCTACCGACTGCACCAGGGTCATGATCCCGGCACTTACAAAACCCACCACGAGTACTGTGGTCACCGAGGACGACTGGATCACTGCGGTCACGATGGCCCCGGTGATTGCACCCAGGACCGCGTTCCCCGTCAGTTTGGCCAACAGTGCATTCATCTGCTTCCCGGCGGCGGCCTTCAGCCCGTCAGTCATTTTCTCCATGCCGTACAGAAAAAGCGCGAGTCCGCCGAGCAACTCAAGGGTCATCGTCAGGGAATTTTGTTCAGTCATGATCAACCTCGCTGTGAATACGAGCGATACTACTACGGCAGGTCGCTCGAAGGGCCGTTGCAGGACGATGCACGCAACCCGTAAGCCGCGCCTGACAGAGGCTGTCGATCAGCATCGGAATTCGGTCTACGGAGGAGTGAAAGACGTTTTCGCGATGTCAGTCAGTGCCCCGAGCAGGCACCCGTGCCAGTCACCGCGACTTGCGCCGGCGAAGCACGCCGCGACGATGAACGCCGCACGTGCCGAGGAGTGCCGTCATCGCTGACCCGGCGCCTCAGTGCCAGGCGTAGTTAATAGATCGCTTACGGTAAGGCCGCGCGCGCTGTCGCCTCTGAAGCGAAACCCCACCCGGCCGCGTCGGCGGTAAGGACGGTATTGAGGTCCTTGGCAGCATCGGAGCCTCGGCAGGCCCGGCAAGGGTGATGTGGACCCGGGGCGCCAGGGAATGCACCGCCCGGCTCTTGCGGCCGGCGCAAGAGGGCCCCCTGGCTCGTGGTCGCGGTCGGCCTTGCAGGACAGCCGCGCTTGCCTACACTGCGATTGTTGGCAGCAAAGTCCGAAAGCGAGCAATGATCAGGGGTGCGCCGTGATCTGGCGCCGGGCGAGGAGTCGGGCGATGGCGGGGCTGGCGATGCTGGCCTTGGCGGCGTGCGTAACTTCACCTGAGAGATCCGTTACTTCCACCGCGGGAGATGCGCCCGGCGCGCAGCAACCCGCGCGGGCCGTGTATCGCAACGGCACGTTTGCTCTGGAGTTTTCCGGAGGCGACGGGCGGGTTCTGCTGGTGGCGCAGTGGCCGGTGGACACGCCGGCCGCTGAAGGCCACCGCTACCGCGTGGCGCAACTCGATGTCTTCGACGGATCAGATGCCGAGGCACTCGAACTGGTGCGCGACGCGCAGCCGGTTCGCCTGTTCGGTCAGTCCGAGTGGCGCGCCTTCCTGCAATCGCTGTTCGCGGACATCGCGCCCGAGGCGCAGGACGAGGCGGCGTTGGTTCCGGTCCAGAATCAGGACGTCGTGGTGCACCGGGCGCCGGACGGCTCCATCAAGGCCTACCAGCATGAGCACAAGCCACCGGGCCTGAGGGTTGCGAGGGCCTGGACGGAACAGGATTTCGCGGCCCGGGCTAATGTCCTGCTCGAGAAGCACCACGGGCCCGCGGGCCGAGTGGCCTTCGCCGCCGGGGACGTGGACGGGCCGGAGTCGTATGTCTTCTTCGATTTTCCCGGCCGGCAATCGGTGATGATCGCGCCGATCGCCGAGGCCGGGCCACTCGCGCCTGGAGTGCCACTCGGCTTCGCCCTCAGCCTCTCCGATGCACTGCTGGTGCGCAGCCATCTGCTCACGCCCGTCACGCGGCCCGTCACCAGCGCCACCAGGCTCGCGTGGCTGGCCACCCAGAGCGCCTCCAGCGCGGTGCCTCAGGCGCTTCACCTTCCGCCCGGTGATCCTGGCCCGCTGGCGGCGAGCGGATCAATGGACCTCGCCGCGTGGGAACAGCAACTCGATGACCTGGTGTCCTCGCGCCGCTATCGCGGCAGCATGGTGCCGCTGATCGATGGCGAAGCCTTCTTCACGACCCTGGTGCAGTCCATCCAGGACGCCCGGGAGTCGGTCACGATCCGACTGTATATCTTCGACCGCGACGAGTACGCGCTGCGGATCGCGGACCTCCTCAAACGCCGCTCCCGGGAGGTGCGGGTGCGAATCCTACTCGATCATATCGGCACCCTCGCCGCGGGCCTGGATCAGCCGGCGAACCACGCCTTCCGCGCCACCCGCCCCGACGCTCCCTCATGGATCGCCCACTTCCTCGAGACCGACTCGGACATTGATGTCCGCATCGCCTCCAATCCCTGGCTCACCTCCGATCACACCAAGTCCATCGTGATCGACGGCAGGCGCGCATTCGTGGGCGGCATGAACATCGGCTACGAGTACCGTTATGAGTGGCACGACATGATGGTGCAGGTCGAAGGTCCGATCGTTGGCCGGCTGGCCCACGATTTTGAGCGCTTCTGGGCCCACGCCGGACCCGCCGGCGACCTGGGGTTCGCGGCGGCCTCGGCCGCCGCCGAGGAATACCGGGGCGACGCGGACCGCCCGGACTACATGGACATCCGGCCGCTCTATACCCGCACCGGCAACCTCGAGATCCTGCGCGCCCAGCTCGCCGCGACCCGTGCGGCACGCAGCTACATCTACGTGCAGCAACCTTATGTGTCGGACGATGCCATCGTTGGCGCGCTGGTTCAGGCCCGACACCGCGGCGTGGACGTACGGGTGATCCTGCCCACGCGCAGCGACTCCGGGTTCATGAACAGCGCCAACCTGATCGCGGCCAGCGTGTTCCTGCGCAACGGCATCCGGGTCTACGCCTATCCCGGCATGACCCACCTGAAGGCCGCCATCTACGACGGCTGGGCAACCCTGGGTTCGGCCAACTTCGACAAGCTGAGCCTGCGCATCAACCAGGAGACCAACCTGGCCACCTCGGACCCGCGCTTCGTGGATCGGTTGAGGCGCGACGTGTTCGAGCGGGACTTTGCCCGCGCGCGGGAGATGAAGGAGCCCCCAGATCTCGGCTGGGGCGCCTATATCTCGGAGTTCATCGCGGACCAGCTGTGACGAGCCGAGGGAGGCGGGCATTCCTGGAAGGTCGCTGGCGCAGCCTGCTTGCGGCCGCGGCGCTGGCGCTGCTGGGCGGATGCGTCTGGAAGGGAGGCGTGGCGGAGAATTCCCGGGAGACGGCGGGCGAGCACCCCTGCCGGGCGGTGCTCGCGGGCACCGGCGGGGACGCCGCGCTGCTCGAGGCCGATTTCCACCGCCGCGTCGAGTCCTTTCAAGTGCTCGCGGAAGGCGCCCTGGCGCAACGCGCCGAGGCGATCAGCGTAAGCCTCGCGGTGGTGAGGGACGCCGATCCGGGCGCCCCCCTCCCGCCCGCGCTGATGGACGAGCTCAGGCTGGCCATGAAAGGAACCGTCGATGTGGTGGCGCCGGTGGAAGCGGTGCTCGACGGGAATCTGTGCTGGGTCGAAATGGACGAGCCGCACACGGCGCGGCGCGGCCTTCCCGCAGTTCCGCCGGGCGTTCGGACCCGTGGAGTGATGCTGGCCCTGGCCGCCGCCGTCATGCTCTACGACACCTATCTGGCCTCGGCCGCGGTGCTGAACGAGGACAAGCGCATCCGGCGCTTTCTCGATTCCCGCGACATCGGATACGGCATGGACGGGGATCAGCTCCACGCCCTCAGCGTGCAGATGACCTCCATCACGAACCTGAACTACATGCGGCAGCTGACTGCCTACTACCGCGACCATCGCACCGATGTGGAGGCCCTCGCCCTCGAGCATAAGGACGTCGCCTATCTGATGCTGCTCATCGAGCAGAGCCCGGCGCTGGAGATCCTGAGGGACAGCGGTGATGACGGGGTACTCGCCCGGCGAATGGACGGACGGGCACAGCGACTTCAGGACAACCTCCAGGAACTGAACCGCCGGGGCATGGGCGGCCTGAGCAAGGTCTTCGGAAACACCGTCGGGCTTTTTGAATCGCGCGCCGGGAAGCTTCGGGACGACGGTTCGGCCTATGCGAAGCTGCGCGAAGCGCTGCGGCCAGGGGACATCATCCTCGAGAAGACACCGTTCCGGCTTACCGACAAGCTGATACCCGGCTACTTCGGGCACGCCGCGCTATGGCTGGGCGACGAGGCGGACCTGCGCGCGCTCGGCATATGGGACCATCCCGTCGTGCAGCCACACCAGCCGGCGTTGCAGGAGGAAAGGCAGGTGCTGGAGGCGCTGCGCGGCGGCGTGCAGATGAACACGCTGGCGCATTTCATGAACGTGGACGACCTGGTGGTGCTTCGCGACCCTCGGCTCACGGACCGGAGGCTGCGCGGGATACTCGTCCGGGGGTTCCGCCAGGTAGGCAAGCGCTACGATTTCAACTTTGACGTCGATACTGCCGACCGCATCGCCTGCGCGGAACTGATCTACCTGGCTTATGCCGAAATCCCCTGGGAAGCCGACAGGAAGGCCGGCCGCTACACCATCAGTCCGGACCGGGTCGCCGAGATCGCGGTGGATGCCGAGCAGCTCGAGGTAGTGCTGCTGTATATCGGGGGCATGCAGGTGCGCGACGATCCCCGCGGGGCGCTGCGGGAACGGTTGGGCGGGAATTACCCCGGGGGGAAAGCGGTGCTTCCGGAAAACCGATGACAGACATTCACGACGCGCCCTCGCCTTGAATGCCTGCCAACCTAGGCGCCGAGTCGCGCCGAGCGCGCGATGGCCTCGACCCGCGGCAGATAGCCGGGGAAGAAATGAATCGTGGGCGCGGTATACACCATCATGTAGAGCTTGCCGCCCCGCAGCGCGCCGTAGCCCACCCCGGAGAGCCGGACCTCATCGCTCTTGCGCACCGCCTGGAATTCGAAGCGGAACCCGTCAGCGCCCAAGAAGGAAGCCGGTTCGAGCTTGATCAGGGTGAAGGAGGAACCGTCCGCCGTGGCGTAGGCCTCATAGAACTCCACGATCTCGTTGGGGTGCATACCGGCCCGGAACTTCGGCAGCTTTTTCTCGTCCGCGCCTTGAGACCGGTACAGAACGTCGTTATCCGCGAGTCCGACGAAGAACGTAAGCCGATCCACCGGGATGCCTTCTGCCGTCCATACCTCCCCTTTGGGGGGCGCGAACATCGACGGCGCCCGGTTCCATTTTCCGTCCAGGCTGACGGTCATCACGTCCCCCACCTTGACGGGCCCGGGGCCCACCGCCGCGAAGGCGACGCACCCCGCGAGCAGCAAGGCAACCAACACCGCGAGCAATCCTTTCATCTGCTTCCCCCTTCCAGGTAGCTGCGTATCATGGCGGCGTCCTGCGCGTCGGGCTTGAGTTCCAGATACCTGCGGAAAGCCGCCTGCGACGCCTCGCCATGGGACAGGCTGCGCTCGACGAGCCCGAGGGACCGGTAAGCTTCGGGCGGCGCGCCCGCCCTGGAAGCCGCCTGGCCATAAGCCTCGACAGCGCGCTGCAGGTCGCCCTCGCCCGCCCGCTGGCGCAGCGCCTCGCCCTTGAAGAACTCCAGCTCCCCGTCCTCCGGTGTGTCCTTGAGCATGCGCTCCAGCAGCACCAGGGACTCGGACGGTTTTCTGCGTCTGAGTTCGTCCTGCAGGAACTCCTTCCGGTGGGCGGCCAGCATGGTCCGGTACCGGTCCGCGCCGGTCCCTCCCGTGGAACCGCCCCTGGCCTGCGCCAGTTCCGCCAGCGTCTGCTGCCGCTCCTCGCTGGGGGGGTGGGAAGCAAACAGGAACGATCCGCTCCAGTCCTCGTCCTTTTCGCCGGCTTTTTGTTCCTCCAGCAATTGCGCCCAGACGCGGGACGCCTCGATGGGTGCGTAACCCGCGCCGGCCATCAACTCCAGGCCGATGCGATCCGCGTCGCGCTCCTGGTCGCGGGTGTAGGCGAAGCCGCCGGCCAGCACCGCAAGCTCGGCCAGCGGCGCAGCGCTGCCGGCTCCGGCCGCGCTTAGCGCAATGCCCAGGAACTGGGCAAAGGCGCTCCGCGACTTGGCGTCGCGCAGCCGCTCCAGGCTGTGGCGCTGCAGGTAGTGACCGATCTCGTGCCCGAGAACTGCGGCGAGCTGGGCCTCGTTGGACATGCGCAGCAGGAGCCCCGACCACACCTGCATCATGCCATTGGGGGCCATGGAAGCATTGAACCATGGCACCCGAAGCAGGTAGGTGCGGACATCAGGGCAGTGGTCGCCGGCCATGCCGCAGACCATTTCTCCCACGTAGCGGTTGAGCGCCTGGTCGCGCAGCAGGAAGGCGCTGCGGCGGATGCGCTTTTCCTCGCGGTCCATTATCGCCCACAGCCCGCCCTCATCGGTGGCCGGGTCCGGGCGCGTGAAACGGTCCGGCGCCGCCCACTGGGCGCGCGCCGCCGCCGCCAGCGCGAGCAGCCCGGCGCAGCCGCAGCCCAGGACAAATCCGCGTCGCTCCACGCTACTGGGGGAATCCCGCGAGCAGCGCCTCCAGGGTCTCCCGCGCCTTGTCCGGCTCGCGGAGATCGCCCGTGCCACGCAACAAAAGGTTGAACCACACGATGCGGCCGCTATCCAGTTCCACCAGCGAGGCATATCCAACCTGCACGCCGCCACCCAATCCCACGCCAAAAAGCGCGCCCACGACCATGGCCGCAATGCGCTCCGAGGAAGCGTAGCTGTCGCGGACGAAGGTGAACAGGGCGTAATCGGCACCGCTGCGCTCGCGGATGGTCCGCACTTCGGGCCCCATGCTCCAGTCAAGACGGCCTTCCTTGCTGGGAAGCGCATAGGAACCGAAGTGATGGGCGGCAATGGCGGAACTGATGGCTCCGTGCAAGGCGTTGAGGGACTGCACGGTTTCGTCGTCCGCGTCCTCGATATCCATCACCTCGATGTCGGGGCGGGGCTTCCGGGTTAGCAGCGCCGCCCTGAAGTGGCCCAGCGCCTGCTCGGTCCAGTCGGCCCGGGGCTCCAGAACGCCGCCGGCGCTGATGGAGAACAGCTCGATGTCCACCGGCATGATGGCGATGCGCGCGCCCTGGGCCAGTTTCTCGAAACCCTCGGCGCGATTCTTCGCTGCCCCGGCGGGCAACGCCAGGGCGAGCAGCAAGGCGCCCAAGACCACGGCGAATCTGCGCAACCCCGTCATTTCCTCCTCCCCGCAACGGCTCCCAAGCGGGATCAGGATACACCCGCCGGCGGACTTTCGGCTCGCCCGCGCGGGACGCCTGATGCGGGAAACGGGAGCGCCGGCAGATGGGCCCGGGAGCGACGCTCAGGCGCGCCCGGGCCGCCGGGCCATGCCGTGGGCAAGTCCGGAATGGACGGGTGGGGACCCGGGCCTACACCTCGCGTCTCATGCGTTCTCCGGTGAACCGGCGATCACCATCCAGGACACGCCGAAGCGGTCGGCCACCATGCCGAAGCGCGGGGAAAAAAACGTCCTGCCCAGCGGCATCTGCACCTGTCCGCCATCCGCGAGGGCCTCGAACATCCGCTCCGCCTGCGCCGCATCGGCCACCGCCAGCGAGAGCGAGAAGCCGTGGAACGCCGGCTGCCCCTGGCAACGACCGTCCGAAGCCATGACTGTGGTATCGCCGACGCGGAAGCTCGAATGCATGATCTTGTCACCGGAATCGGGCGGCACCATGTCCGCCGGGGGCGGATCGGGGCTCTCCTTGTAGCGCAGGAGCATCGTCACCTCGGCGTTGAGCCGGCGGCGGTAAAACTCCAGCGCCTCCTCGCAGCGGCCGTCAAAGAACAGATAGGGTTGTATCAGCATGGCATCTCCTTGATGGGCAAAAGTTGTCTCCTGCTGCGGCTTCCCGTCATGCAGGCGGGTGCCGGGCGCTACAGTCATGCCTTCCCGCGCCGCCGCTCGCTCTCCCGGATCATTCCCGACAGGTCCGCGGCCGGGCGGATTTCGAAGGCGCCGCCCCCCACCCCCGGGTGCTTCGACATCAACTCGATCGCGTGGTTGAGGTCCCTGGCCTCGAGGATCAGGATGCCGCCCAACTGCTCCCGGGTTTCGGCGTAGGGTCCGTCGGTGACCGTCACCTTGCCGTTGCGGGCCCGCAGCGTCACCGCGGTGCGGGCACTCTGGAGCGCTTCCCCGCCGGCGAAGTGGCCGCCCTGCCTCAACCTGTCGTCGTAGGCGAAGCAGCCGTCAACGAACGCATTGCGCTCGCTCTCCGGCATGGTTTCAAACTTGTCCGCTTCCATATAACCGAGACATACGAACTTCATGGTTTCTCCTGATTTAGAGGGTGGATGTCCTCTATAGTCGTTTCGCGGGGCCCCAATTCGACATTGCGCTTCGCGCCGGCGGACTTTCACCGGTTTCGCGATGCACAATCTGCGGCCATCCCGCGGCCGACCAAGGGCGCCCGGCCCCCCCACCGGCGCATTCCCCCACGGCGCGTGGGGGCGCGACGGCCCTCCGGTGGCAGACCCTTGCGCCAATGGGCGGCGGGCCCGTTGCTCATGTAAGGGTCGGCGGGTTGGTTCGACCCATGGCCACGAATATGAACGTGGAGGGCACCATGGAAACTGTGGACCAGATCTACCTGTGGAAGCGGCTCTTCTGGCAGGCCGTCAGCGAGGGCTGCGAGCCCGACGAGGCGGAGCGGGTCGCGAACCTCAACCTGCCCTGCTCCCGACGGGATTCGCGCCGCGTGCCGCCAACCACCCGGATTTCCATGACCTACGCGGTGGTCCCCGTGTGATCCCCCGTGCACTGCCCGCAGCGCCGGATTCGGATTCTGGTGGCGGCGAATCGAATCCAAGCGCAGCCAGGGCCGCGGTGATCGCTTGTCGCGTACGGGTTTCGGATACCGCCGATGCCCCGAGGTTTGTTCTCACGGGCGGGATACCACGATTCGGGGTCGGGAATTCAGGCCGTGCCGCGGTCGCGAGACTTGCACCACCGGGCGCGGCAGTTCACCGGGAAATCCCCAACCCCCTGGCATCGGGGCCGGTTTGGAGACCGACCCGGCAGCGGGTCAGCCGGCCAGCGACTCGATTGCGCGCGCGTCCTCGGACGATAGCGCCAGATCGCGGCTGGCCAGATCCTGCTTCATATGCTCCGCGTCGGAGGTGCCGGTGAGCGGCAGCATGCCCACGGCCAGCGCGAAGCGGAACACCACCTGCGCCGGCGTCCCACCGCTGCGCGCGGCCACGGCGGCGACCAGCGGATGCCCTAGGACCTCCGGGTTGGCGGTGAGCAGGGAGAAGCCCTGGTACGTGATCCCGCGCTGCCGGCAGAACGCCCGCACCTCGCGGTCCCAGCCCTGCCGCGCGTAGCAGCGGTTCTGGACGAAGGCCGGCGCCTCGGCCCCGCCCGCGGTCATCTGCTCCAGGTGCCGCAGCGAGACGTTGCTCACCCCGATGCGCAACGCCCGTCCGGCATCACGCTCCTTGCGCATGGCCGCCCACACCTCGGCATCCTCCTCCGTCCAGCCATGGCGGGAGGCGGGCCCGTGCAAAAGGTAGCTGTCCACGTAGCCGGTCCCGAGGTGCCGGAGCGAGCTCGCCAGGGACTGCGCGACCTGCGTCGACAGGTCCGCGTCGGGATCGTAGGGAAGCCGGTGGTCCTGGCCGGCGCGGCCGGTGAATTTCGTCTGCAGAAAGAGGTCCGCCCGCCCGAGCATGCCGGCGCGATAGGCAGCGGCGAGGGCATCCCCGACCCCCTGCTCCACGTAATGCCGCCGCTGGTTGGCGGTGTCTATGCCGCGGAATCCCGATCGCAGCGCGAGTTCCGTGAGCGCCTGCGTGCGCCCCTCCTTCCAGGCGGTGCCGTACAGGAACGCGGGAACGGGCGCGGAGTCGGGAGCCGGCATCGCGCGATTGTGCCACGATCGCCACCGGGGCACCCGCCCGCTGAGGACAACCCCCGGGCCGTCAGAACGAGCCGAGCAGGCTCGCGACGAAGATGATGACGACGAGCGCGATGATCGGCCCCACGATGGACGTCATCAGGATGTCGGCGTAGGAATCGCGATGCGTGAGCTTGCACACGGCGAGCAGCGTGATCACCGCGCCATTGTGCGGCAGGGCGTCGAGGGCGCCGGACGCCACCGCCGTGACGCGATGCATCGCATCGAGCGAGGTCCCGGCCGCCGTCGCCATGGCGACGAAATTCGCGCCCAGCGCATCGAGCGCGATGCTCATGCCCCCCGACGCGGAACCGGTCATCGCCGAGAGCAGGGCCACCGAGGTGGCGGCCGACACCAGGGGATTGCCGCCTCCGATCGACATCGCCGCCTGGCTGATGGTCGCGAACACCGGCAGGGCGGCGATCACCGCTCCAAAACCGACCAGGCTCGCGGTATTGAAGATCGGCAACACCGACGCGTCCGCCCCCTTGTCCAGGCTGGCCCGCAAGTCGGCGAGACGGCCACGGTTTCCCGCGATCAACAACAGGATCGCCAGGAACAGCCCTACGATGATGGCCCAGACACCGCGGACACTCTCGATGTTGGTGCCGCCGAACAGCGGATCCGCCAGGTAGGACGTGTCCATCCGCGGAAGGACGACCTGGATGAAGACGAAGTTGGAAACGATCACGACGAAGATCGGCAACAGCGCCATCCAGAACGACGGCATGCCCCCGCCGGCCGGTGCGTGCTCTTTCAGTTCCGCGATGTCGAAGCCCCCGCCCTGTGCCTGCTCGCGCATGACGACGCTCATTTCCGGAAGGTTGTCGGCGTGCGTGCCGTAACCCTCGCCGTTCGCCCGCGCCCCGGCGGCGCGCCGCTCGAGCCATGTCAGTCCGAAAGCCAGCATGATCAGGCTTGCGATGATCCCTAGGCCGGGGGCCGCGAACGCCGTGGTGTTGTAAAACGGCATCGGAATCGCGTTCTGGATCGCCGGCGTGCCGGGGAGCGCCGACATCGTGAAGGAGAACGCGCCGAGCGCAAGCGCCCCCGGGATCAGTCTCTTCGGGACGTCGGCATCGCGGAACAGCGCCGCGGCCACCGGGTAGATGGCGAAGGCGACGACGAACGCCGAGACACCGCCGTAGGTCAGCACCGCGCAGCACAGAACCACGGACGCCACCGCCCGCTTCGGGCCCAGCGCCGCGCTCACCGAGCGGGCAATGGACCTGGCCGACCCGGTGTCATCCATGAGCTTGCCGAAGATCGCCCCCAGCAGGAACAGCGGGAAGAAGGCGATTATGAATTGACCGGTACTGCCCATGAAGATCTTGGTGTAGGCGGCAAGTATCGGCAGGCCTCCGGTCAGGGCGGCGGCGAGCAGGGCGGCGCCCGGCGCCAGGAGGATCAGGCTGAACCCGCGAAAGGCGAGGTACATCAGCAGGCCCAGCGCGATCAACACGGCAAGGAAATCGAACATTCATGCAACTCCGTCGAAGCGCCGGGCATCGGCCCGGCATCAGGGAAAGGGACCCGCCCGGCGTCAATCAGCTTCCGGGTAGCGTGCGTCGTTCGGATAGCTGGCGAAATGTTCGCCCTGCTCTCGCCAGCCGGCCAGCCACTCCCGCGCGACCGTCTTGCCCTCTTCGCACAGCCTGCTGAGGTGGTCCGGGCTGCGGTCGAACTTGGACGTGTACTTCATGCCCCAGGCAGTGGCGCGCGTCATCTTGATGGTACGCACCGTGACGGTCTTGCAGTTGTCGAGCGGAGGATGCTCGCAGCCGTGCCGCTCGATCCAGCGGTTGACGGTCAGGATGTGGTCCAGCTCCTGATTCAGCGCCAGATTGCCGGCCAGGGCGTTCTCGCGGTCCTTGATCTCCTCCAGGCTCATGCTGGATGCGTAGCCGTACTGCTCCTGCGGATTGATGCGGACCACCCAGATCTCGTCCGGCTTGGCGCCCCGGTCCGGAGCATCGAGCAGATCGCGTACCGGGGGATTCTGCGAGTACAGCCCGTCCCAGTAGTGGGCATCGCGCGTGCGCGTCTTCCCCTGCACGCAGGTCGGGAACCGGGTCCCGGGAATCACCTGCGCCGGCAGGATCTCCGGCAGCGTTCCCGATGCGGCAACGCCTTCGAGCGAGATCGGCCGCCGCATGCGCCAGCGGGTCTGATCGTACTGCTCGATGTTCTGCCCGTTGGGATGCAGGCCCAGGTTCTCGAGCGTTTTGTCCGAGTCGAAAACCTCGAAGTTGCCGCTGAAGATCTCGATCGCACCGGCGAGCACCCGACGGTCCGCCTTGGCCACCCCCGGCCAGTTGATCTTGTCGAAATCGGGACACAGTGCCTGCAGGAGCCCGGGGAAGCCGAGGTACTCCGCCCTGGCCCCCAGCATGGCCAGGCCGGAGAGCCCCACCGGCCCGGCCACGTCGTAGGGGCTCGATCCCGGAAACGGCATCCCCCTGGACTTCAGCGACAGCAGCGAGGCAACCGCCTGGTTATGGAAATGCTCGATGGCATTGGTTGCGCCGAACGCCGTCCACAGGAAATCGAGTCGTTCGATGGCCTTGGCGATCGATCCGCATTCCCGGTCGGCGGTATTGGGCACCAAGCCGTACCACGCCGCCAGCGCGCACAGGGCCCCGGCGGACGTGCCGCTGAGGGAGACGATGTCGAAGCCCTGCCCCGTTCCGGAGTTCCGGTCCCACGACTGCTTCGTTCGCAGGATTTCGCTGAGTACCCCCCAGGTGAAGGCGGCGTGCGTGCCCCCGCCCTGACATGCGATCGCAATCCTTTTTGTGACCATCGGTAACCTTTCATGGAAGCAAGGGCCGCGCTACAACCCGATGCGCCCCGCCCGCGATCGGCCGCAGCCGCTTCCCCTGGGCGAGTGCGCGGGTGGCGGCTGGCGTCGGCGGGACCAGCGCACGAAGCCCGCGCGGAAGATGCGTCCGCCCCGGGGCTCCGGAACGCCGGCGATCAGGCCTGGGGCTCGGCCGCGGACGCGGAAGCGAGCGCGTCGCGCAGCACCTTCTCGCGGGTGTCGTCGAGGGAGGTATGCAGCACGGTGCCGCCGTGCTGCCTGATCTCGGACAGCACCTTGTCGGCGGTCATATCCTGCACCAGGACGAACAGCGCCGCATCGCCCGGCTTGAGGGCGCTCCCCAGCTCCTTCATGAAGTTGTCGTTGATCCCGGCGTCGGTCAGTGCGCCGGCGATCGCGCCGCCCGCCGCGCCCGCCGCGACCCCCAGCAGGGGATTCAGGAAGATCATCCCGATCAGCAGACCCCAGAAGCTGCCGCCCGCCGCGCCGGAGGCGGTGGTGTTCATGAGCTGGTTCAGCTTGACCCGTCCCTTGTCGTCGCGCGTGGCAATGACGAGATCGCTGAACTTGATCAGGTAGCGCTTCGCCAGGTCGAAGACGACGCCGCGTACTTCCTCCGCCTTCTGCTCGGAGGGGTAGACGATGGCGATCAGGGTGGACATGGGGTTCTCCTTGTTTGCGGGTTGACAGAAAGAAGTGGTGGCTGCGGTTCAGTCGAGCGCGACAGGCTCCGGCGTGACGCCGAGCTTCGCGGCGCCGGCGGATTCCCTGCACGGAGGTGCCACGGTCGCGGGGGCCACCGACAGGCCTTGGACATCATCAATCCGGCGCCAGCCCGTCATGACCGATTTCCCCCCGACGCGAGTCGCCCCGGCCTGCGTGAGATCATTGCCGGAGGCACCTACTCGAAGTGCTGGCGCGGCAGCAGGAAGAACCAGGACGCGAGCACGAACGGCGCCGTCAGCGTGGGAATGCCGAACGGCGCCACGGCAACGTTCAGCGCGCCCTGGACGATGACTGTGAACACGGTGCCCACCAGCGCGTAGAGCGCGACGCGCACGCCGGGCTTGTAGAACACGGCGCCGAGCGCGATCGCCGTGAGCACCGGGCTGAAGCCCATCAGCCCGCCGGTGATGAGGTCGCTCTCGGCGCCGAGGACATGCGCCGTGACCACCGCCACGATGGCGCCGCCCAGGGCGAAGCCCGCGGCGGCGAACGAGTTAACCGCCAGCCCGGCGAGCAGCAGCAGCGCGGCGACGATGCTCGCCTTCAGGAACACCTGGCCGATGCTCTTCAGGATCCCCATGACGAAGTCGCCGAACGCGAGCGGGTTGGCCGCCGCCGGATCGATCGCCGTGACCGCGGCCGCCATCGGCAGCCCGCCGCCCTCGATCGCCGAGAACGCGTAGCTGGCGAGCAGGAACAGCCATGTCGTGAGCACGAAAGGCGCGGTCAGCGCCGCCACGCCCCAGCTCTTGAACACGTTGGCGACCGCGAGGGTGACCGGGACCGAGACGGCGCCGCCGAGGGCGACGTAGACCCACCACAGCGGCGAGACGCCGAGGAAGGTGCCGAACGCAAGCCCGACGAGGTAGGCGTTGTAGCCGTAGAGGCCGGCGGCGAGTGCAGAGGCATCAACCCGCAGCCACTGCGCAGTGAGGGTTCCGGCGACGAGCGCCAACAGGCCGCCGATCGCCACCTGCGGCATGCCGGCAACGAACGAACCCCACCCGATGGCGAGGAAGAACAGGAGCCCGGACAGAGGGTTGTCCTGGAACATCACCTGGCCGATGCCGCGCAGGTTGAAGTCGATGAAACGAAGAAACTTCGACGTAACGCAGCGGCCTTCCCACCACGCGAGCAGCCCTTTCATTGTCGCCTCCCCGTTCAGCGCCAGAAGAAGGGCGGCGGCAACGCCACCCCGGTGACTTCTTCGCGCGCGATCGCCCAGAACTCGCGCACCTTGGCCTTGACCTGCGCGGTCTCGCGGCCGAGCACCTTGAAGATCAGCCCCGCGTTGTCCGGCAGCTGGCAGGCGCCGAAGGC
>DASTHR010000155.1:0-2678 GCA_035718105.1 Burkholderiales bacterium | reverse complement strand
TCTCGCACCGTCTCGCGCCCGGTCCGCCACGTCACCGACGCGATGACCCGGGCCGCCGCCGGCGACCTCTCGCTGCGCGTGCCGAGCAGCGGCAAGGACGAGATCGCGCGCATGGCGGAAAGCTTCAACCGCATGGGTGCGCAGCTGGCCAGCACCTATGAAGGCCTGAAGCGCGAGCAGGACAAGCTCACCACCATCATCAGCAGCGCCGACGAGGGCATCGTGGTCACCGACGGCCGCGGCGGCGTGGTGCTGGTGAATCGGGCCGCCGAAGCGCTGCTGGGCAAGCGCGCCGGCACGGTGATTCAGGAGGGCATGCTCCAGCTTTTCGACAACCCCGGCGACATGCAGCGCCGCCTTGACGCTCCCTCCGCCGGGCCTGACATCATTGTCTACAACGACCGGACCCTGAGCCTGCAGGTGTCCACGATATGGGACCGGGAGGGCGCCACGGTGGGTTCGGCGGCGCTGTTCCGCGACATCACGGAGGAGAAGCGGCTGGAAGACGAATTGCGGCGCCTCGCCGTGACCGACCCGCTCACCGGCCTGTACAACCGGCGGCACCTGTCGCAGGCGCTGGAGCGGGAGTTCGATCGCTCCCGCCGCCACCAGCTTCCGCTCTCGGTGCTGATGTGCGATGTGGACCACTTCAAGCGCTTCAACGACAAGCACGGCCACGAATGCGGGGACCACGTGCTGCAGATGGTGGCGCGACACCTGACCGCCGCATTGCGCACCCACGACCTGCCCTGCCGTTACGGAGGCGAGGAATTTCTGGCGGTGCTGCCCAGCACCGCTGCGGCCGGCGCCCGCAGCGTGGCGGATCGGCTGCGGCGGGATATCGCCGCCAACCCGGTGGACGGCCTGCACATCACGGTGAGCATCGGGGTGGCGACCTTCCCCGTGGTGGCCGCGGACTCGCCCCAGGCGCTGATAGACGCCGCCGACCGCGCCCTCTACGACGCCAAGGAGGCCGGGCGCAACCGGGTACGGGTGGCGCCGCCCCGGGCCTGACGGGGCGGGCGCTGATATAATCGTTTCATCGACGTCCGTCCCCGCCACTGCATGATCGAGGTCACCATCAACGGCGAAGCCCGCCGCTTCGAGGATACCCCCAGCCTGGCCCAGCTCCTGGATCGGCTCGGCCTCGGTGGCAAGCGCGTGGCCCTGGAGCGCAACGGCGAGATCGTGCCCCGGGGCAGCTTCCCCGCGGAGCGGTTGCGCGACGGGGACCGCCTGGAGATTGTCGTCGCCGTGGGCGGCGGTTAACTGTAGGTGGCCGGCAAGCAGTGAGCGGCAAGCGGTAAAGGCCGCCGTACCACTGCCCCTTCCCCCCTGACCCTTCACACTATCGACATGGACAAGCTCGTCATCGCAGGCAAGCCCTATTCCTCCCGACTGCTGGTGGGCACGGGCAAGTACCGGGACTTCGAGCAGACCCGCGCCGCCGTGGAGGCGAGCGGGGCCGAAATCGTCACCGTCGCCATCCGTCGCACCAACATCGGCCAGAATCGGGGCGAACCCAGCCTGCTGGAGGCCCTGCCTCCCTCGAAGTTCACCTACCTGCCCAACACCGCCGGCTGCTACACGGCCGAGGACGCGGTGCGCACCCTGCGGCTCGCCCGCGAACTGCTGGACGGGCACAAGCTGGTGAAGCTGGAGGTGCTGGGGGATCCCCAGACCCTCTACCCCAACGTGGTGGAGACCCTGGGCGCCGCCCGCACGCTGGTGGCCGACGGCTTCGACGTCATGGTCTACACCTCCGATGACCCCATCATCGCCAGGCAACTGGAGGAGATCGGCTGCTGCGCCGTCATGCCGCTCGCCTCCCTCATCGGCTCCGGCATGGGCATCCTCAACCCCTGGAACCTGCAGATCATCATTGCCAACGCGAAGGTGCCGGTGCTGGTGGATGCCGGCGTGGGCACCGCGTCCGACGCCGCCATCGCCATGGAACTGGGCTGCGACGGCGTGCTCATGAACACCGCCATCGCCCTGGCGCAGGACCCGGTGCGCATGGCCGGCGCCATGAAGCTGGCGGTGGAGGCGGGGCGCGAGGCCTACCTCGCCGGGCGCATGCCGAAGAAGCTCTACAGCGCCTCCCCCAGCTCCCCCACTTCGGGACTGATCACCCCCGCCGCGCCCGGGATCGCCGCCTGAGGGCCTCCTGCCATGAGCGCGGTGCGCCCCATCCGCAGCTTTGTCCTGCGCCAGGGCCGCATGACCGAGGCGCAGCGCCGCTCCTACGACACGCTGCTGCCGCTCTGGGGCATCCCCTATCGCCCGCAGCCGCTGGACCTGGAGCAGGCCTTCGGCCGCGCCGCCCCCCGCGTCCTGGAGATCGGTTTCGGCATGGGCGAGGGAACGGCGGCCATCGCCGCCGCGCACCCCGAAAACGACTACCTGGCGGTGGAAGTCCACACCCCCGGCGTCGGCAGCCTGCTGCGCCGCATCGCCGAAGCCGGGATAAGCAATGTACGGGTGATCCAGCACGACGCGGTGGAAGTCCTCACCCACATGCTCACCCCCGCCTCCCTGGACGCGGTGCACCTGTACTTCCCCGACCCCTGGCCCAAGAAGCGCCACCACAAGCGGCGCCTGGTGCAGCGGGAGTTCGCGGCCCTGGTCGCCTCGCGCCTCCGGCCCGGCGGCATCCTCCACGTCGCCACCGACTGGGA
>DASTHR010000154.1:0-9639 GCA_035718105.1 Burkholderiales bacterium | reverse complement strand
GTGTAGCCCATGCCGGGGCCGATGCCCTGGGCGTCCAGGTAGTTGGAGTTGTCGTCGTTGGGGTTGAACAGCCACTGGTGGTTGTGCAGGTGGAACACGTGCTGCTCGAACCCGTTGTGGGTGTTCCTGAACTTCACGAAGTCACCCACGTAGGAGTGGTTGATGTTCGCGGGGTCCCCCGGATAGAAGGCCTTGGTGGCCTTCGGGCCGAGCTGGCTCAGGTAGAACTGCTCGATGGGCGAGAGGGGCGTGCCGTTCTTCAGGG
Source organism: Burkholderiales bacterium (assembly GCA_035718105.1). Lineage (GTDB taxonomy): Bacteria > Pseudomonadota > Gammaproteobacteria > Burkholderiales > UBA6910 > UBA6910. Next base: position 9,374 of record DASTHR010000154.1, on the reverse strand, counting down.
CCAGCAGGATGTTGAGCACGTTCTGGGGCGTGATGGTCTCCAGGCCCTGGTTGGCCGGGATGTCCACCAACTGGCCCACCTCGCCCACGGTGAAGTGGGTGAGGAAGAATTCCTCGTAGGCGCAGGAGACGCAGTCGTGCATGGGACCGACGCCCAGGCGGTTCGACAGGATCTCGGTGCCGATGCCCCCGGTGGCGTAGTTGATGGCGAACTTGTCGCGCACGCCCTTCAGCAGGTAGGCGAACACCTGGGTCAGGGGATCCGCCACGGGGGCGGCCCCCGCCTGGCAGGCGGGATCGCCGGGGGTGCCCGCGCAGTTCGCGTTGGGCGGAATGAAGCCGCCCACGCTGTAGAAGCCGGGGTAGGCCTGGGCGTTGCCGATCTCGTCATGCCAGACCTGGGCGAAGTCGCGGAAGGGCTCCAGCCGGTTGTGGTAGGCCGGGTTCCTCTTGCCCTTGGCCTCCAGGGGGTAGGTGGAGGCGGGGAAGGTGCCGTCGGCGTTGGGGCCGGCGACCACCGCGTCCACCTCGGTGTGCACGATGGTGCAGGTGAGGCCCGCCGGGTTGTTATCCGGGGCGCCGCCGCAGTCCATCATGTTGAGCACCGGGCGCCCCGCCACGCCCTCGCTGATCCAGGGCTCGGAATTGGGGAAGCGCGTCTCGTAGTTGAGCCGGGGCTGGCCACCGGCGGTCGGGCCGACGGTGGCGAGACGCAGCTCCTCCTCGGTCACCGTGTTGCGGTAGGTGCGCGCCCCCACGGGCTCGATGATCACCTGGCCGAACAAGCCGTTGGCGGTATTGCCCTGGTTGGCGTCGGAGCCCACCAGCGCACCGGTATTGATCACCTGGTGCACGCCCTCGTGCTCGGCGTAGAGCGTGTAGGTGGTGCTCCCGCCCGGGGCCACCAGGCTCGAGGCGTTGCGGCCCACGTAGGAGCCGTCGCTGGCAATCGAGCCCATGAGCTGCAGCCCGGCGGCGTGGAAGCCCACGCGCCGCTCCAGCACCTGCTCGTTCACCGAGGTGGTGATCTGCGGATCGCGGTCGGCGGTCACCGGGTTCGGGTCCAGCTTGGCCTGGAACGGGTCGGCGTCCACGATGAAGTTGCGCGCGTTGGGGACCGGGTTCAGCAGGTTGGTGAAGTTCACCGTCAGGCAGTCGCCCGCGTTCACCCGCAGCACCAGCGGCCGCGGCCGCTTGTCGTCGCGCAGCTTGACCTGGCCCGCGTCGGCCCCGGTGACGTTCCCGGGAGTGCCCTCGGCCGCCCCGGTCAAGCCGTTGTAGCGCACGACGTCGCCCTTGAGCGCGTACATCAGGCCGTTCACGTTGGAGACGCCCAGACGGCTGTTGACGATGGGCGCATCGAGCGCCACCACGTCCGCCGTGACCTGGCGCACACACACCGGCGCCGCCTGCGACGGCGCACTGAACGCCGCCAGCACCGCAAGACCACCCAGCGCCAGCGCAAACCTGCGCGTGGCGCCGAGCGGCCGAGACCCGATGCCGGGCCCCTCCTTCAGTTTCTGATTCATGACAACCTCCTCGTACGGAGCACTGTGGGGAAAACATGCCCCCGCCATGAAGGCTTGAGACGCGGGAGCATTCGCCCCGCTGCTTTGCAGGAACTGTGCCAGGCTGCGACAAGTTGCCGCACCGAGATTCCAGGAATCTGATATCTCAGTGGAATTTATATGACATCCGGGAATCAGGCCGAGTGGATCGGTTGGGTAATCCCCACAGAAATGCGGAAAAGTGCCCACATTAGTGGGGCGCTATCCGAGAAACTGCGGGCCGCCGATGCGGCGAAGAAAAACCTAACGGGATGTGAGTTTAGTGCGCCGTCCCGCGGCCGCCGCGCTGGTAGAGGTCCAGCACCTTGGGAACGTAGCGGCGGGTTTCGGCGTAGGGCGGAATGGCGTTGCCGCTCCTCTGCACGGCCCGGGGACCGGCATTGTAGGCGGCGAGCGCGGTGGGAAGATCATTATTGAACTGCGCCAGCAGGTCGCGCAGGTAGCGCGCCCCGCCCAGAAGGTTGGCGGCGGGCTCCCGCGCATCCGAGACGCCATACTGGCGGGCGGTGTCCGGCATGAGCTGCATCAGACCGGTGGCGCCCTTGGGGGAGATCGCCAGGTGGTTGTAATTGGATTCGGCCTGGATCACCGCGTGCAGCAGGTCTTCCGGAAGCCCGGTGTCGGCGGCGGCCTGCGCCACCAGGGGCGCGTAGCGCTCGCGCTCGGGGTGTTGCCGGTAGGGGGCGCGCGGCCCGGCGCCGGGTGCCGGCGCCGGCGCGGAACCGGCCACCAGTTCCCAACCCGGACCCAGGGGCACATTGCTGAAGCTCACGCTGCCGTCGGGCCCGGCGTGCATGTATATGGTGTCGGCGCGGGTCCCGGGGGCGAACGCCAGCAGCACCGCCACCACGGCGGGGTGCAACGTCCACAAGGAAAATCTCCGGCGCTTCATGATCCTGGTTCCGGCCACCCAGCGCGCCCGCGGACATCGCGGTTTGACGCGCAGGCCCATGCCTCCTACCATTCTAACCTCAAAAATCGTCGGAAAGACCGCGCGCTATGCTCATGAACAGATTGCTTCGGCAGGCTGGTTTCACGCTGCTGGAACTGCTGGTGGTGATGGTGATCCTGGGGCTGCTGGTGGGTTACGTCGCGCCGAAGTACTTCGCCCAGGTGGGCAAGTCCGAGGTCAAGACCGCCCGCGCCCAGATCGAGGCCCTGGAAAAGGCCCTCGACATGTACCGCCTCGACACCGGCCACTACCCCACCACCGAGCAGGGCCTGGCCGCGCTCAACGCCAGGCCCCAGAACGAGCCCAGGTGGAGCGGCCCCTACCTGAAGAAGGAGGTGCCGCTGGATCCCTGGGGCAAGCCCTACCTCTACAAGACGCCCGGCGAGAAGGGCAACGACTTCGACCTGATTTCCCTGGGCAAGGACGGACGCCCGGGGGGCGAGGGCGAGAGCGCCGACATCAGCAACCTGAACTGACCGCTTCGTCCGGCTGAAGCCGGACCCACATGAGAACCAGGCCGCGGAGCTGTGGGTCCGCATTTATGCGGACATGGAAGGGTGGGTTGTCCGGCTGAAGCCGGACCCACAAAGAGGGTGCCCCGCCCGGATGAAGCCGGTCCCACAAAGAGGGTGCCGCGTCCGGCTGAAGCCGTACCCACGAAGAAGGTGGCCTGTCCCGCGGAAGCCGGACCCACACAGAGGATTTGAGGGTGAGCTGAACGATGCTCTACCGCGTAAAGGCGATGCACAAATCGGAAGGGGTGATCCAGACGGTTCTGGAGGCTTCTTCCGTGGGCGAGGCCCAGCGCATGGCCCGCAACCAGGGCCTGCAGGTGCTGTCGGTGGTCCCGCAGCGCTCCTGGCTGCCCCTGGGCGGCGCCCGCCGCCACGCTTTTCCGCTGGTGCTGTTCAGCCAGGAGATGTCCACGCTGCTCAAGGCGGGACTGTCGCTCATAGACGCCATCGAAAGCCTGGCGGAGAAGGAAACCCAGCCCGAGCACCGCAAGGTGCTGCAGGATCTCGCGCGCTACCTCTACGAAGGCAAGTCCTTCTCCCAGGCCCTGCACCTGTTCCCGTCGGTGTTCCCCGAACTGTACGTTGCGCTGGTGCAGTCCAGCGAGCGCACCGGAGAGCTGCAGCAGGCGCTGGCGCGCTACGTGGCCTATCAGGCGCAGGTGGACCTGGTGAAGAAGAAGATCGTGAGCGCCTCGGTCTACCCGGTGCTGCTGCTGGTGGTGGGAACCGCCGTGCTGCTGTTCCTGCTGGGCTTCGTGGTGCCGAAGTTCAGCCAGGTGTACGAGGACATGGGCGACAACCTGCCATGGATGTCGCAACTGCTTCTGCTATGGGGCAAGTTCCTCCAGGCACACTACCCGGAAATGGGCGTGCTGGTGCTCGCGCTGGCGGCCGGAGCGGTCTACCTGGTGCGCCAGGAGGGCTTCCGGGAACGCCTGGGCCATCTGCTGGAGCGGGTGCCCGCGCTCCGCCAGCGCCTGTTCCTGTACCACCTTTCGCGCTTCTACCGCTCCCTGGGCATGCTGCTGAAAGGCGGCATCCCCATCCTGTCGGCGATCGGCATGGTGAAGGGGCAGCTCAACGCGGCGATGCGGGCCCGCCTGGAGCAGGCGGCCTCGCGGGTGCGCGAGGGGGTCGGGCTCTCGAGCGCGCTGGAGGAGAACGCGCTCTCCACGCCGGTGGCGATGCGCATGCTGCGCGCCGGCGAGCACTCGGGAAACCTGGGGGAGATGCTGGAGCGCACCGCCGAGTTCTACGACGAGGAGATGGCCCGCTGGGTGGACTGGTTCATCAAGCTGTTCGAGCCGATCCTGATGACCTTCATCGGGGTGGTCATCGGCGTCGTCGTGGTCCTGATGTACATCCCGATCTTCGAGCTGGCCTCCAGCATCCAGTAGGTCCGGCCCCGCAGGTCGGGGGGCAGGCTTCAGCCGGGCCGGGGAAGCCCCATGTGGGTCCGCATTCATGCGGACGGGGGAAGGTGGGATGTCCGGCTGAAGCCGGACCCACAAACCCCCTCCCCTTTCTTCGGGGGCGCCGGGCCTACTGCTCCGGCCTTACCAGGCCGTAGCGCTCGATCCTTGTCCGCAGCATGTCCCGGGTGAGCCCCAGCAGCTTCGCCGCCTTGGAGACGTTCCAGTCGGTCTTCTCCAGGGTCTTCATGACGAGGTCGCGCTCGACGTCGGAGAGCTTCATGCCGTACTTCGGGAAGATGGCCTCGCCCCCCTGCGGCGGCGGGGGCGGCTGGCCGTAGCCCGGCTGGCCAAACTGGGGCTGGCCGAACTGGGGTTGGCCAAATTGGGGCTGGCCATACTGCGACTGCGGCTGGCCATACTGCGGCTGGCCATAGTTAGGCTGGGCCGGCGCGAACTGGGGATTGCCGTACAGGGACGCCGGTTGCTCGGGCCGCTGGCCGGCCGGGATGGCGATCTGGCCCGGGTGGATCACGCGGTCCTGGGCAAGCAGCACCGTCTGCTCGAGCACGTTCTTGAGCTCCCGCACGTTGCCGTGCCAGGGGTAGCTCAGCAGCAGCCGCTCCGCGTCCGGCGTGAGCATCAGGTCCTTCTTGCCATAACGCCGGCCGTGCACCTGCAGGAAATGGCGCGCCAGCACCAGCACGTCCTCGCCGCGCTCGCGCAGGGGAGGAAGGTTGATGGAGATGATGCGCAGCCGGAAATAGAGGTCGCTGCGGAAGCGGCCGTTGCGCACCAGTTGCTCCAGGTCCTGGTTGGTGGCGCTGATGATGCGGATGTTGACCTTGCGCTCGCGCACGCTGCCGATGCGGCGCACGGTTTTCTCTTCCAGCAGCTTGAGCAGCTTGGCCTGGATTGCCGGGTCCACCTCCCCGATCTCGTCGAGGAACAGGGTGCCGCCCTCGGCCGCCTCCACCAGGCCGGGCTTGCGCTCCTTGGCGTCGGTGAACGCGCCGCGTTCGTGGCCGAACAGCTCGGTCTCCAGCAGGTTGGAGGGAATCGAGGCGCAGTTGATTTCCACGAAGGGGCCCTCGCGGCGCAGGCCGTCGAAGTGCAGCGCCCGCGCCACCAGCTCCTTGCCGGTGCCGGTATCCCCGGTGATCAGGATGGCCGGAAGATCGCCGGAGGACATCTTGCTCTCGGCGTCCAGGATCTGGCGCACGGTGTCCTTGACCGCGGTGAGCGCCGGCGAGACGCCGACCAGGTTGTCCAGGCCGCTGTCCCGGGCCTGGCTGTTGCGGTAGAAGCTGAGGGCGTTCTCCATGCGCGACACGCCCACCGCCTTCTCCAGCAGCAGCTTCAGCTCCGCCAGGACCACGGGCTTGGTGACGTAGTCGTAGGCGCCCGCCTTCATGGCGTCCACCGCCACCTGCACGCCCCCTTCCCCGGTGACCATGATGACCTTGGCGGTGGGATCCTGGGCCAGGGTCTCCTTCACCAGCTCGAGGCCGTTCTTCCCCGGCAGCATGTAGTCGGTGATGATCACGTCCGGGCGCGCCGCCTCGATCACCTCCAGCGCCTTCTCCACCGAGCCGCTTACCAGCGCCTCCCATCCCTGGCGCTCGAGGTACAGGCGCATGTTGTCCGCGAGCAGGTCATCATCTTCTACGATCAGTACAGTGCCGGCCATGGCTTTCGTCCTTCGTTTTGTTGTTCTCTCAATATGCTGGGTTCAGTACCAGGTCGATCCGGGTGCCCTGGTTTTCCCTGCTTTCCAGTGCCACCGTGCCGCCATATCTCTCGATGATGCGCTTGACCAGCGCCAGCCCCACTCCCAGCCCCCGGGTCTTGGTGGTCACGAAGGGCTTGAAGGCCTGCGCCAGCTGCTTTTCCGACATTCCCACGCCGGTGTCCGTCACCCGCACCAGGACACGCCCGCGGGCGGGGTCGACCTCCGAGGAAATGGTGAGGGTGCCCCCCTGCGGCATGGCCTCGATGGCGTTGGCGATGAGGCTGTTGAACGCCTGCATGAAAAGCGCTCGATTGCCAAACACCTTGGGCAGCCCCACCGGGGGTTCGTTCACCACCGGCTGGATGCCCCCGCGCTCGAAGCGGGTCGTGAACCCGTTGACGGCCTCGCGGATGATGGCGGCCATGTCCACCTGCTCCGCCTCGCCCTCCGGGGGGCGGGAGAACACCAGCAGGTCGCGGATCCAGTAGCTCAGGCGGTCCACCTGATTGATGATGTCCTGGGCGCCCTTGCGCGCGAGCTGCGCGTCGCCGTCCAGGGCCAGCTCGGCGCTGGTGCGAATGGTGGCAAGGGGGTTGCGGATGCCGTGGGCGACGGCCTGGGCCATCTCTCCCATGACCACCAGCATCTCGGACTCGACGATCTGCTTCTGCTGCGAATCGATCAGCGACGAGGCGCGGCGCACCACCCAGAACAGCGTGAGGTACATCAGCGCCCCCCCCAGCAGGGAGCTGATCCAGACCAGCATCTGCCCCCGGCGGATGGTGGAGAACAACCCCGAGGGCTCCTTGTAGATCTCCACCACCGCCACGGCATTGCCGTGGGAGTCGTAGAGGGGGATGTAGTTCTCGACGTAATAGCGCTCCGGCTCGCCGAGCAGGAACTGGCCCTGGGTGTGATGGTGGCGGCCGATGAAGCCGTGGGCGACGAGGATGCGGGAACGGAAGGCCTGTTCCAGTTCGTCGGCGCGCACGTGGCGGGTGCCGATGGCGGACCGGTTATGGGACCAGACGACGGTCTGGTCCCGGGCGTAAATATTGGCGAGCAGGACATCGGGCAGCAGCCGGATGTGTCCATAAAAATCCTCGAGGGCCCGCTCGACGCTGTCCGCCGGAACCCCCAGGGCCTGGTGGTCGGCAGTGCCGCCCAGCACTTCCGCCAGCCCGGTGCGCCGCGAAAAACCGAAAAAGTCGCTTTCGTTCTCGGCAGCGCTGGCAATGAACTGGCTCGTCAGCATGGCGTCCCGCCGCAACACTTCCTCGGCGAGGAAGTGCGACAGTATCGTCGCCATGCCGATGGCGCCCACCGCGATGGTGATGAGGCTCAGTAACGCAAACCAACGCAGCAGGTTGAAGGGCCTGGGTTTGGCGGTCATGGTGACCCGCTGGTCTCTCCGTTTTTCATGCGAGGACCCCCGACCCCTTAATGGGGAAAACGGACGCCCTACGCGACCTTAAGCCGTTCCAACTACCCTCTCCTTGGTCCGTTCTCGGTGCAGGGCGATCTCAGCGCCCCTTATACCGGCACGGTTTTTAATTAGACGAAGTTTAGACTAATTCAAGTCCGTAATGGAAGTACCTGGCGCCGGGCAACAAAAAACCCCGCTTCGCGCTGAAGCGGGGCGCGGGTGGGGCCATGCGCCGAAGCCTGCGATCAGGCCGCCTGCACCGGGATGCTGTCGCGCCGGTCGCGGACCCGGTTGTGCTCATCCACGTACACCAGCGACGGGTGATATTTCTGCAACTCCATTTCGCTGTAGGTGGCGTAGGCGGCGATGATCAGGATGTCTCCGGGATCAGCCTTGTGCGCCGCGGCACCATTGACCGAGATCACGCCGGAATTGCGCTGCGCACGGATGGCGTAAGTGGTGAAGCGCTCGCCGTTGGTGACGTTGTAGATGTCGATCTGCTGGTACTCGCGGATGCCCGACACTTCCAGCAGCGCGTCGTCTATGGCGCAGGATCCCTCGTAATGCAGCTCCGAGTGCGTCACGCGCACGCGGTGGATCTTAGCCTGGAGCATCGTTCTCTGCATGGCGGCCAACTCCGGCGTCCGTGATGGGGACGCGAATTATATTCCGATAGTCAACTATTCAAGAACACCTCGACGTTGTCGATCAGGCGAGTGGCGCCGAGGCGGGCTGCCGCAAGCACCACCAGGTCCCGGTCGCCGGCCTCCGCCGGAGCCAGAGTCGCTTGCTGCCGCAGCGCAACATAGTCCACGTTCCAGTGATTTTCGTCAAGATTTTTCATCGCCCGGGATTCGAGTCCCCTGAAGTCCCGATTCCCACCCTCGACTTCAGACTTAACCCATTGAAGCGTATTGTAAAGTCTCGTCGCCTCGGCGCGCTCCGCCGGGCTCAGGTACTGGTTCCGGGAGCTTAATGCCAGTCCGTCCGGTGCGCGCTCGGTTTCGCCCGCCACGATCTCCACCGGCAGGTCGAGCTGTCGCACCATGTCCCGGATGATGAACAGTTGCTGGTAGTCCTTTTTCCCGAACACGGCGTATCGGGGCTGGATGATGTTGAACAGCTTGAGCACCACCGTCGCCACGCCCCGGAAGAAACCCGGCCGGAACGCCCCCTCCAGGATGTTGGCCACCGGGGCGGGCTCCACCAGCACCTGCTGCGGCCGGGGATAGAGCTCCCCCTCGTCCGGGGCGAACACCACGTCCACCCCCAGCGCCTCCAGGCTGGCGCAGTCGTCGGCGAAGGTCCGGGGATAGCGGTCAAAGTCCTCGTGGGGCGCGAACTGCAGCCGGTTGACGAAGATGCTGGCCGCTACCCGCGGCGCGAGGCTGCGCGCGATGCGCACCAGCGCCAGGTGCCCCGGGTGCAGATTGCCCATGGTGGGAACGAAGGCGACTTCCCCCGCCCCGCCCAGCAGGGCGCGGGTCTCGGCGATAGTGGGAGCGATGCGCATGGAATGAAGGGTGAATGAATGAGTTATTGAGCGAAGGAGGAAGCGGCAGCGGCGCAGTGGCGGTGTCCCTCACGTACCCCTCACGCCTTACAGAAGCCTCAGAAACTGTGCTCCGCGCCCGGGAAGGTGCCGGCCTTCACTTCCTTGACGTAGTTCTCCACCGCAGCCTGGATGGAGCCGGTGCCGCGCAGGAAGTTCTTGACGAAGCGCGCCTTGCGGCCGGGATAGACGTCGAGCATGTCGTAGAGCACCAGGAC
>DASTHR010000153.1:0-4479 GCA_035718105.1 Burkholderiales bacterium | reverse complement strand
TGACCGTGCTGCGCCGCAATGCAGAAGAAATCGCCCGCCGCGCCGGGCGCGAAATCCGCGTGGTTCGTGCCGCGGTACGCGACCTTGAGAAGGCCAAAGTGCTGGCCGGCGATCTGCCGCTGACGACCAACCCGTTCGAGGTGGTCGACGACCCCGCGATCGACATCGTGGTCGAGCTGATCGGCGGCCTGGAGCCCGCGCGCGAACTGGTGATGCAGGCGATAGCCAACGGCAAGCATGTGGTCACCGCCAACAAGGCGCTGCTCGCCACCCACGGCAACGAGATCTTCGCCGCCGCCCACCGCAAGGGCGTGATGGTGGCCTTCGAGGCGGCGGTGGCGGGGGGCATCCCCATCATCAAGGCGGTGCGCGAGGGACTCACCGCCAACCGCATCGAATGGATCGCCGGCATCATCAACGGCACCAGCAACTTCATCCTGTCGGAGATGCGGGAAAAGGGCCTCGCCTTCGACGCCGTGCTCCAGGAGGCGCAGCGCCTGGGCTATGCCGAGGCCGACCCCACCTTCGACATCGAGGGCGTGGACGCCGCCCACAAGCTCACCATCCTCTCGGCCATCGCCTTCGGCATCCCGATGCAGTTCCCCAGGGCCTACACCGAGGGCATCTCGAAGCTCACGAAGGAGGACATCCGCTACGCGGAGCAGCTGGGCTACCGCATCAAGCTGCTTGGCATCACCAAGCGCACGCCCAAGGGCATCGAGCTGCGGGTGCACCCGACCCTGATTCCGGCGCGGCGCCTGATCGCCAACGTGGAAGGGGTGATGAACGCGGTGCTGGTGAAGGGCGACGCCGTGGGCGCCACGCTCTACTACGGCGCGGGCGCGGGCGCGGAGCCCACCGCGTCGGCGGTGATTGCGGACCTGGTGGACGTGACCCGGATGGAGACCGCCGACCCGAAGCACCGGGTGCCGCACCTGGCGTTCCAGCCCGACCGGCTCTCGGACGTGCCCATCGTCCCCATGGAGGAGGTGGAGACTTCCTACTACCTGCGGCTGCGGGCCCAGGACCGCCCCGGGGTGCTCGCGGACGTGACCCGCATACTGGCCGACCACCACATCTCCATCGATGCCATGATGCAGAAGGAGCCGGCCGAAGGCGAGGACCAGGCGGACATCATCATGCTCACCCACCTCACGGTGGAGAAGAACGTGAACGCGGCCATCGCCGCCATCGAGGCCCTGCCCACCATCGCCGGCAAGGTGGTGCGCGTCCGGCTCGAGGAACTCGGAAGGAACTGAAGGTTAACCACGGAGGCACGGAGACGCAGAGAGCGGCAAGATCATTCCAATGCGACGGACGCAAGGCAGATGGTTTGCACATTCGTTACTTGACGTTCTCGGCGTCCTCCGCGTCCTCTGCGTTTAATCTCTCTTGTATTTCTTTCCTCTGTGCCTCTGTGGTGAGACTTAGATGAAATACATATCCACCCGTGGCGGCATGGCGCCGCAGCCCTTCTGCCAGATCCTGCTGGGCGGGCTCGCCCCCGACGGCGGGCTCACCATTCCGCAGTCCTATCCCCGGCTGTCGCGGCGGGAACTCGCCGCCTTGCGCGGGCTGGATTACCCGGAGCTGGCGTTCCGGGTGCTGTCACGCTTCATTGACGACATCCCGGCGGGGGAACTGGAAGCCCTGGTCCGGCGCACCTACACCCCCGGGGTGTACCGCAACGCCCGCGCCGGCACCGATCCCCGGGACATCACGCCGCTGCTCACCCTCGAGCCGGGGCTGCACATCCTGTGCCTGTCCAACGGACCGACACTGGCGTTCAAGGACATGGCCATGCAGCTTCTGGGCCACCTGTTCGAGCATGTGCTGGAGCGGGCGGGCACGGAGCTCAACATCCTGGGCGCCACTTCCGGCGACACCGGCTCCAGCGCCGAGTACGCCATGCGCGGCAAGCAGCGGGTGCGGGTGTTCATGCTCTCGCCCTTCGGCAAGATGAGCCCGTTCCAGACGGCGCAGATGTTCTCCCTGGCCGATCCCAACATCTTCAACATCGCGGTGCGCGGCGTGTTCGACGACTGCCAGGACATGGTCAAGGCGGTGTCCAACGACCTTGACTTCAAGGAGAAGTACCGCATCGGCGCGGTCAACTCCATCAACTGGGCGCGGGTGGCGGCGCAGGTCGTGTACTACTTCAAGGGCTACTTCGCCGCCACCCGCGGCGAGGACGAGGAAGTGTCGTTCGCGGTGCCCTCGGGCAACTTCGGCAACATCTGCGCCGGCCACATTGCCCGCATGATGGGGCTGCCCATCCGGCGCCTGATCCTCGCCACCAACGAGAACGACGTGCTGGACGAGTTCTTCCGCACCGGCCGCTACCGCCCGCGCGCCACCGCCGAGACCCGCCACACCTCCAGCCCGTCCATGGACATCTCCAAGGCCTCGAACTTCGAGCGCTTCGTGTTCGACCTGGTGGGGCGCGACGCCGCGAAGGTGCGGGAACTGTGGTCCGAGGTGGACCGGGGCGGCGCGTTCGACCTTTCCGCGACGCCCTGGTTTCCGAAGCTGAGGGAGTTCGGCTTCGCCTCCGGCTCCAGCAACCACGCCCAGCGGCTGGAGACCATCCGCCGGGTGCATGGGAAGCACGGCATCGTCATCGACACCCACACGGCGGACGGCGTCAAGGTCGGACTGGAGCACCGGGAGCCCGGCGTGCCCCTGGTCTGCCTGGAAACCGCCCTGCCGGCCAAGTTCGCCGAGACCATCCAGGAGGCGTTGGGCCGCGCCCCCGAGCGCCCGGCGGGCTTCGAGGACATCGAGAGCCTGCCGCAGCGCTTCGAGGTCATGGGCCCGGACGTGGCGGCGATCAAGGCCTACATCGCCGCCCACTCGCGCTGAGGTTTCAAATTCGGGACGGCGCCCGCCGCTCCAGCATTCCGATCGCGAACGGCAGCGCCAGCACGCCGCCGTTCAGGGCGGCGACACCGCCCCAGCCCCAGCCGGCATAGGCGTAGCCGCTCAGGGTGATGCCCGCCGCGCCCCCCAGGTAGTAGAACAGCACGTAGAGCGAGTTGGCCCGCCCCTTGGCGGCGGTGAGCCGCCGGTTGAGCAGTCCCACCGCCGAGGCGTGGATCGTGAAGAACCCCGCGCAGACCCCCGCCAGGCCCAGCGCGATCACCGGCAGGGATCGCACCAGCGTGACTCCCAGAGACAGGGCGAGCAGCGCCGCGCCCAGGACCATGGCGCTGCCGTTGCCGACCCGGTTGGCCAGGCGCCCCGCCTGCGGCCCGGTGAAGATGCCCACCACGTAGGCGAGGTACATGAGCGTGATCACCTCGGTGGAGGCCCCGATCGGCGGCGCCGTGAGGTGGAAGGGCAGGAAGTTGAAAACGGAGGAGAACACGAAGAAGCCGCCGAACGCCACCGCGCACATGCGCCGCAGTTCCGGCCGTCCCAGCAGTTCCAGGAACCCGGGCTGCGCGGCCTCCGCAATCGTCCGCGGCGGGCCCCGGTCCAGCCAGCGGGCCGAGGCCAGGGTGGCCAGCGCCAGGAACACGGCGGCGCTCACGAAGGCGTAGCGCCAGTGCAGCGGCGGGTGTATCCATCCGCCCAGCAGCCGCCCGCCCAGGCCGCCGGCCACCGTCGCCGCCACGTAGGAGCCCATGGCGACGTTGAGGCGCTCGGCGGGCAGGGTGCGCGCGAGATAGGCCGCGAGGCAGGTGGTGAGAGATGGGATGAACAGCCCCTGCACGAAGCGCGCCGCCACCAGCACCGTGATGTCGGGCGTGAAGGCGCAGACCAGACTGGCGATGCCGACCACGGTGCCGCCGCCCAGGAGGATGGGGCGGATGGGATAGCGGTCCGCCGCCATGCCGAAGGGAAGGTTCGCCAGCGCGATCCCCAGCACCACCGCGGACACCGTGAGGGAGGCGACGCCGGCGCTGATCCCGAACTCGGCCTGCAGCACCGGCAGCACCGGCTGGGTTATATAGATGGTGGTGAAGGCGGCCGCCACCAGGGCGAACACCGGCAGCTCCATGCGGTGGTCCCGGTCCGGATGCATGAGCACAGCAGGGAGAGGGGTGCTCAGCGGGGCGCTGCCGGGGGCGGAGCATCGCCCTGGCTCGAGCCGCCGCGGTGCCGGAACGACGTGAACAGGCGCTTCACGCCGCGCCACAGCCTGGGCAGCAGCCAGATCATCAGCGCGATGAACAGGGCCAGGCCGGCCAGGAACACCAGGGGATGCGTCACCGATGCCCAGATGCCCGCCACCACCAGCGCGTCCTCGGTGAGGGAGGCGGCCCAGTTGCTGAAGGGTTCCGGCGACGTATTGATGAGGGCGCGGCTTCCGGCCTTGGTGAAATGGCTGCCGGCGGCGAGGGTGCCGCCGCTCAGCGCGGCCAGCGCCTGGATCGCGAGGCCGAAATCGCCCGCCGCCCCCGCCGCCAGCACCGCGCCGGCGGGGATGCGGATGAAGGTATGGACCGCGTCCCACAGGCTGTCCACCCCGGGCAC
>DASTHR010000152.1:0-6377 GCA_035718105.1 Burkholderiales bacterium | reverse complement strand
AGGAAACCGGCGTCCGGGCACACCGAGCCCCAGGGCTGGTAGAGCAGCGTGCGCCACCGCGCCGCGTCCTCCCCCGTGACCTCCTGGCCGTCGGGCGCGAACCAGCGGAACCATCCCTCGCGGTGCTCGGCCCGGCTTGCGCCCTGCACCCGGCCCCAGTCCTGGCGCGCCCGCAGCGCCTCGCCCATGGCATCGTGGTACCACAGCTCCACCACCAGCGGCAGCCCCAGGCCCGCGAGCCAGCGGTGCAGGGGCGTCACCGGCGGCGCCGGCGCGAACAGGTCGTGCATCGCCGCCTTCAGCGCCTTGCGGTGGCGGAAGTTCTCGATGTACTGGGCCGCGGCGCCCAGGTTGCGGCGCAGCCGTCCCGGCACCGGATGCTTCGCCGCCAGCGCCCCCACCAGGGCCTCCGGCGACCCTGGAACCACGGACGCCTCGCCGCCGGAGGCGACCACGCCGCAGCCGAGATAGGGAATGACCGCGCCGGCGGCGATCCCCGCGCGAAGCTCGTCCAGGAGGGCGGCGCTCATTCGCCGAGCCGCCGCGCTTCCACCGTGATGGGGAGCCGGGTCGCGGCGTCCAGGGCCGGCAGTTCGAGCCGCCAGCCGTTGTCCAGGGTGACGATGCCGCCCCAGAGTTCCGGGCGCTCGACCTCCACGATCCTGGCCTCCAGGTCCTTCTTCGCCACGTAGGCGGAATAGGTGCCCGCCGAGTCCCTGCGTATGGTGACCTTCATGTCTGCATTGCTCCCGTGTCCGCCGCCGCTTCGATGGTCTCGAGCTCCCGGCCCTTCATGCCCACCACGCAGCCGCGGTCGAAGAAATCCACCCCGTAGATGTAGAACTGCTGCAGGAAGGTGCCGATGCTGGTGACGTAGCCCACGTCGCCCTTCTTCACCAGCACGTCGCCGATTTCGCGCCCCGGGAATGTGCCGTCGTTCTTGACCGCGCGGCGCGCGCGCACCTTCTGGCCGTACCAGAAGACCGGCGGCCCCTCGATTTCGATCACGTCGCTGTCGCGTGCGCTCATGGCGTCCCCGGCGCTAGCCGCGCTTGCCGCAGGATCCGCCGGGGCGCGGCAGCGCCACCCGCGCCGTGCCCCGCTCCGCCCCGGCGCCGCTCCCGCAACCGCAGGCCTGCGCCGCGCCGGGCCTGCGGAAGCTCAGGCCGCCGTCGAGACGGCTGTCCTCGTAGTCCATGACGTGCCCGCGCAGCAGCTCGCAGGTGTCCGGCGGCAGGAACAGGCGCACGCCGTGGGTCTCCACCACGCTCTCGCCGGGGGCCGGCGCCTGCTCGACGCTGAATTCGCTGGCGTACCCGCTGCAGCCGCCGGGCGTCACCCGCAGGCGCAGCCCCGCCGTGCCCCCGCCGCCGCCGAATTTGAGCATCCGCCGGACGAACAGCGCCGCGCGGTCGGTCATCTCTACGCACATGTTTCGCTCTCCATCAGAACCACCGTCATCGGTATCGGGCACACCGCCAGGCACTGCGGCTGGTCGTAGAAGCCCTCGCAGCGGGTGCACAGGGCGGCATCGATCCGGTAGCCGCGCCCGCTCTCCCGGATGGCGCCGTTCGGGCACAACGGCTCGCAGGCGGTGCAGCCGGTGCAGCGCGCGGCCTCGATGCGATAGCTCATGCCGCCCCGGCCCGGGCCCGCTCGCCGGCGGCCTCCGCGCGCCGCCTGCCGTAATAGGCGATCAGCGAGGCCTCCACGTATTCGAATGCGTAGTCCTCGCACACCTCTATGCCCGCCATCTGCATCTCGCCCCGCGGACAATGGCCCACCTTGGCCACCAGCACGGCGCTTACGCCCTCCAGGGTCCTCACCATGGCGTCGAGCGCGGCGTCGTCGCCGAAGCCGCCCTGGCAGTACAGGTCGGTGCGGCGGTGCCCGACGAAGCGCGCGCCCCGCCCGTCCACCTCGTACACCTGGAACTCGCGGGCGTGGCCGAAGTGCTCGTTGATGCGCCCGCCACCCCGGGTCGCCACCGCAACCAGTAGCGGGGCGGCCCCGGACTCCGGCGCCAGCGCCCGCAGTTCGCGGCCGCGGGCCGCGTCCTGGTCGGCGCGCTCCTTCTCCACCCAGTCGCGGTAGGCGCGCCGCGCCTCGGGGTCGTACTCCGGCATCAGCTCCGGCAGCTTGTCGGTGGTGAATTCCGCCGCGCGGTCCTCGCCCAGCAGCCCCACGGCGTCGGCGCGGCACTGCCGGCAGTGGCGCATCAGCCGCATGTCCCCCTCGCAGCGGTCCTGCAGCGCCTTGAGCTCGGCGGGCGTCGGCCCGCGCTGGCCGCTGAGTCCGAAGTGGGTGCCGTGGGCCGGGTCCGAAATCAGCGGCATGATGTTGTGGAGGAACGCGCCCCGCGCCTTCACGGCCCGGTTGACCTCCGCCAGGTGCCCGTCGTTGACGCCGGGGATCATCACCGAGTTGATCTTCGCCAGGATGCCCTTCTCCCGCAGGCGCTCGAGTCCCTCAAGCTGGCGCTCGGCGAGGATGCGCGACGCCTCGCGTCCCGTGTGGCGCCGGTTGCGGAAGAAGATCCAGGGATAGATGCGCTCGCCCACCTCGGGGTCGGTCATGTTGATGGTGATGGTGACGTGATCCACGCCCAGGGCGTGGATCTCCTCGACGTGGTCGGGCAGGGCGAGCCCGTTGGTGGACAGGCACAGCCGGAGGTCCGGCGCGCGTTCCCTGATCGCGCGCAAGGTGGCGAAGGTCCGGGCGGGGTGGGCCAGCGCGTCGCCGGGGCCGGCGATGCCCACCACGGAGAGCTGCGGCACCCGGGCGGCCACCGCCAGCACCTTCAGCAGCGCCTGCTCCGGGGTGAGCTTTTCGCTCACCACGCCGGGCCGGCTCTCGTTGGCGCAGTCGTACTTGCGGTTGCAGTAGTTGCACTGGATGTTGCACGCCGGGGCCACGGCCACGTGCATGCGGGCGAAGTGGTGGTGCGCCTGCTCGCTGTAGCAGGGGTGGTCCTTCACCTTGTCCCAGACCTGCGGCGGCAGGTCCGCGGGCGCGGCGGCCGAGCCGCAGCCGGCCCTGCCGGCGCCGCCTTTCTGCGAGCAGCCGGAGAACCCGTCCGCGGCGCCGGAGCGGGCGGCGATGGGGATGACCTTGCGCGTGCCGCAGCCCGCGCCGCCGCCGCATTGCTTCACCGAACCGTCCGCCATGGCCTGCTCCCGTTCGACGCGCGGAACGCCGCGCCCGCGGTGATGCTTCAGCAACGGCCGTGCCAGCCGCCGGGGGCGAGCGCAATCGTATTGGGGATCAGAAAGTTACAGCCGGATTCCCGGCCGGCGGCGGCTGTCGCCTGTGCGACAAGGCCGCGGCCCGGCGGCCGCGGTTTGTCGCAAACCCTACAGCCGGCGCAGCGGGATGTTGTACTTGCGGATGGCGTAGCCCATCTGGCGCGGCGTGAGGTTGAGCATGCGCGCCGCCTTGGCCTGCACCCAGCCGCATTTCTCCAGCGCGGCGATGATGCGTTCCCGCTCGCCGATGTCCTCCTCGGGCGCGGCCTCCGCCTCCGCCGGCCCGGCGGCGGACACCGGCGCCCCGGGCTGCGCCGCGTCGCGCGGCGGCTCGTCAGCCGCCGGCGCGCGCCGCGCCGGCCCCGGCACCTCGACGATGGGGACGCAGGCGCGGTGCAGCGCGCTGTCGAGCAGCACCGAGGAGAAGCACTGGCCCTGCTGGCAGCGCAGCGCCTCGGGGCGGATGACGCTGCCCCGGGTCATGGTGGCGGTGCGCTCGATGCAGTTCTCCAGCTCGCGCACGTTGCCCGGCCAGTTGCAGCGGCTCAGCATCGGCAGGCACTCCGGGGCGATGCTGAGCCGGCGCCCGTTGTCGCGGTTGAAGCGCTCGACGAAATGCTCCACCAGCCGCGGAATGTCCTCGCGCCGCTCCCGCAGCGGCGGCAGGAAAATGGTCACCACGTTGATGCGGAAATACAGGTCGGCGCGGAACTGGCCCTTGCGCACCATGTCCTCGAGGTTGCGGTTGGTGGCGGTCACGAGGCGGAAGTCCGCCTTCAGGGTCTTGTTGCCGCCGACGCGCTCGAATTCCTTTTCCTGGAGCACCCGCAGCAGCTTGGCCTGGAACGGCGCCGAGATATCGCCGATCTCGTCCAGGAACAGCGTCCCGCCGGACGCGGACTCGACACGCCCCTTGCGCTCCGCGGTGGCGCCGGTGAAGGCCCCCTTCTCGTGCCCGAACAGCTCCGACTCCAGCAGCGTTTCCGGCAGCGCCGCGCAGTTCACCTTGATGAAGGGGCCGTCCTTGCGCCGACTCAGGTAATGAATGGCGTGGGCGATGGCCTCCTTGCCGGTGCCGGACTCGCCCCGCAGCAGCACCGTAGCGTTCCCGGCGGCGGCCTGGTGGACCTCGGCGAAGACCTGCTGCATGCGCTTGGAGTCGCCGATGACGTTGCGGACGTGGTGCTTGCCCTGGAGCTGCTTCTGCAGCCGCTGCTTCTCCTCCAGCAGGGCCTCGCGGTCGGCGGCGACCGAGCGGTGCAGCTTCCAGGTCTGCCCGATGAGATTGGCCACCAGGGTGAGGATGCGCACGTCGCGCTCGAAGTTGATGGGACGGGTGCTGCCCGCCCGGCGGTCCACGCTGAGCACGCCCAGGCGCTCGTTGCCGGCGCGGATGGGGACCGCGACGAACGATACCCCTTCCAGGTCCGCGGCCTCGCGGCCGAGCCGGTTCTCGAACAGCGGTTCCCGGGAAATGTCCTGCACCACGACGGGGCTGCCGCTCTTGAGCACCCGGCCGGTCACGCCCTCGCCGACACTGTAGTGGATGGTGCCCGCCTGTTCGGGGGAAATACCCACGGCACCAACGATGTGCAGCCGACCCGAGTCCTGCACCATGCTGGCCACGCCGCGGTGCATCTGCAGATTGGTCAGGAGCAGCTTGAGCACTCCTCGCACGGATGATTCGAAGTCCAGGGACGAGCTCAACAACTTGCTGATTTCATACACCGTGACGAGCTCAAGGTCAGCGAATTTACCAACCGGCATGTCCATGCTTGCCTCCGATACCTTGCGTCTCCCCGCGCCCGCGTCTCCGTTTTCTAATGCCCTGCGGATTGGATGACGCAATATCCGTACCACGCGCCGCGGGCCCATGTCCCTCCGCGATCCTGGGGATTGAATCGCCGCGGCTGTCGCGGCGGGGATCTGCCACGCGAGCGCGTGGCAGCCGAGTGCGTTGAGCGGACCCACTACCGCAGCAGTTGCCGGAAGCCGGGGTAGTCCGCCTCGGCGAGCACGCCGCGCCGGAACAGGAAGTCCAGCGCCGCCAGGCTCGCGTCCACCGTGAGTTCTCCGGCGGCGATGAGTTCCACCACCTCGGGCAGCCGGCACAGGCGGAATTCCGCCACCTCGCCATCCTGGTTCAGCGGGTTGAAGTCCGGCGGCAGTTCCAGGTCGTGGACGTAAATCTGCTCGTGCTGGCAACCCTCCGCCACCTCCCGCTGCACCTGCAGGCAGCGCCCCCCGGTGGCGTGTGCCATCCGCTCCGCCGCGATGCCCGCTTCCTCCCAGCCCTCCTTGCGCAGGCTGTCGCGGGACGACAGGCCGCAGGCCATGCCGCCGCCCACCAGGTTGTCTAGCATGCCGGGATCGATGGGCTTTTCCGCGCTGCGGCGCGCGATCCACATCAGGGTCCCGTCGCCCCGCCGCGTGAAGCCGTTGCAGTGGACGGCGAAAGTGAGGACGCCGAAGAAACGGGCCGCGGCACGCTCGATCAATGCAAGGGGCGGCGCGCCCGGGCGCTCCACCACGGCGTAGCGCTCATCGCGCCAGCCGCTGACGAGACCCTCCTCGGCGAGGCGCGCGATCACGCCGGCGAGCGCCTCGGTGCGTTCGCCCTCCGAACCCAGCAGCGGCGACAGGGTCACGTCCCGATGATCAAGGTGAAACAGGCCTGGCCAGGCGCGCAGGTGCTGCGTGAAGTCTAGGCGCACCCAGCCGGCATCATGATTGCCCAGCCGCAAACGCAGGAAGCGCGCCGCATCGAAGGCCCGGGCCTGCCGCAGGACCGCAAAGTCCCGCGTCCCCGGCGTGCCGGCGTGGGAGCGAGGGGGAAAATTCTCGGTCAAGGATGCCTGGAACTGAGCGGGGTGTGGAATCCGGGGAACAATGGACATTGTCTCCGGCAATGGGCTGGGTTGCCAAACCCGCCAATCACCCTGTTCCCGCCATGGCCCTTGTCGGGAGCGGTAGCGCGTCGCCGAGACAGTGGAGTAAGCTTGACGGATGCGTCGCCTGCTCGTCCTTCTATTGATGCTCCTCATGCCGCTGCAGTTCGCGTGGTCGGCGTCGCATCACATTTCAGGGCATGTGGACAACGACGCGGCGGTGGCTGGATTCCATGACCACGAT
>DASTHR010000151.1:0-6785 GCA_035718105.1 Burkholderiales bacterium | reverse complement strand
CCATCGGGGCCCCGGTCGAGCCCGCAATCCGCTACCAGGCCGGGGCAACCCTCTCCCTGACGCAATCCGGATGGGGGGCAGCGTCGTTGGGTTACCAGACCGTCGCGCCCTTCGATGGCGAGAAGCGGGATACCTATACCGTGGGGATTTCGCCCTACTTACCCGACGGCCGGACCAGCTTGCTGCTGACGGCCGCCCACTCCACCGGCGCATTCTCCGACACCGTGGTCTCCCTGTCCCTCTACTACACGTTTGGTCCCGGGAGGGATTACCGGGCGAGCGCCCAGACTACGCAGCGGGATCAGGGTCACGTGGAAACTCTGACTTTCGAGAAGGTGCGCCCCATCGGAGAAGGTCTCGGATTCATCCTTCGTGGGGAGTCCGCCCGCCTTGGCGCCTTCGATTCCACCGTGTTCGAGCCCTCCTTCATTTACAACGCCCCCGCGGTGTCATTCGGCGCCCGCCGTTTCCAGAGCGGAGGCGACGGCGGGCCGTCGTTCACGGAGGCAACCCTGAGCGGCTCGATAGTCGGCGTTGGCGGCGAGGTCAAGCTCGGGCGGGCGGTTTCCGACAGTTTCGCCATAGCCCGGGTCGGCGATGTGCCGGGTGCGCGCGTCTACTACAACGCGCAGGACATGGGCAGGACCGACGAGCGGGGGCGGGTCGTCATCAGCGAGTTGAACTCTTTCCTCGAAAACCAGATTTCGTTCCGGCCCGAGGACGTTCCCCTCAACTACACCTTCCGCCAGAACCAGATCGTCATCTCTCCCCCGTTCCGAAGCGGAACGATGGTGGACTTCGGTCTCAGAAAGGTCCGGCCAGCCGTCGGATTCATGGAGTTGGAGAGCGGCGGGAAGCGGGTCCCGGTGGCATCGGTTCTTGTCCAGCTTGCGAGCGAGGGACAGGTTTACGAAGTCGCCACCGCAGTCGACGGGGGATTCTACGTCGATGACCTCGCGCCCGGCGTCTACCGCCTGTCGTTCGAATTCCAGGGAAGCCACTGCGAAACGCGGGTGACCGTGCAGGAGACCTCGGCGGAATTGCTCGATCTGGGAAGGATCTCCTGCGCCCCCTGAGCGGAAGGGGATGCCGGCAAACGCAGGACGATTGTGCGCAGGCGCGTCATTCCGTGCCTTCGGGACGAGAGTCCCCCGGGGTCACGAATCCCGCAGCGTTCTCGCCACCACCCAGCAGTCCACCCGCGCCGCCCCCGCCTGCCGCAGGATTCTCGCTACCTCGTTCAAGGTGTGGCCGGTGGTCATGACGTCGTCCACCACGGCGACGCGCTTTCCCGCGAGGTCCGCCGTGCAGGCGAACGCGCCGCGGATATTCTTCTCCCGTTCCTTCCAGGGCAGCGCGGCCTGGGGTGGCGTGTCCCGAAGGCGACGGCATGCCGCGGCCAGAACAGGAATGCCGAGGCGGCCCCCGACCTGGCGCGCGAGTTCCAGCGCCTGATTGAATCCCCGCTCCCGGAGTCGCGCCGGGTGCAGCGGCATGGAGACCAGCGAGTCGGGCCGGGGTGCCTCCCGCAGCGCTTCCAGCAGAAGCTGCCCCAAGGCCGCTCCAAGCGGCAGGTCGCCCGCGTACTTGAAGCGCTGGACCAGCGCGTCCACCGGGAACGCATAGGCCAAGGCTGCGTGGCTCGCCAGGAATGCCGGAGGCGCCGCGAGGCAGGCCCCGCATACCGCGCCGCGCCCTGAGGGGATGGCGCACACCGGACATTGCTCGGGGGGCAAACGCGGGAGCGCGCGGTGGCAGTCCCCGCACAGCCCGGACCGGGCGTCCGAAACGCCGCACAGGATGCAGTCCTCGGGAAGGAGGGTTTGCCAAAAACCTGGGCGGCTGTTCATCCTGGTGACGCTTGAAATTGACAGCGAAGGGAAATCGCCTATCATTCAACCGGTTTTCGTACCAACTTAATTCCTGAGGGGGAAGCCACTGGTGAGCGAAATGAATCTGCATCGGGCCGGCCGCCCCGCCTCCGCGGAATTGACACCACGCTGGAGTGTGGCGGAAATCGAGGCGCTTTTCGAGCTCCCCTTCAGCGATCTGCTGTATCGTGCCCAGCAGGTCCACCGCTCGCACCACGATCCCAACGCGGTGCAGCTCTCCACCCTGCTCTCCATCAAGACCGGCGGTTGCCCGGAGGATTGCGGCTACTGCCCGCAGTCGAAGCGTCACCACGCCCACGTGGAGGACGAGCCCCTGCTGTCCCTGGAGCAGGTGACCGAAGCCGCGCGGGCGGCCAAGGCCAACGGCGCCAGCCGCTTCTGCATGGGCGCGGCCTGGCGGGGTCCCAGGCAGCGGGACCTGGAGCGGGTGACCGAGATGGTGAAGGCGGTGCACGACCTGGGGCTGGAAACCTGCGTCACCCTGGGGATGCTGAAGGAGGGCCAGGCCCAGGAGCTCAGGGCCGCGGGGCTGGACTATTACAACCACAACCTGGACACCTCGCCGGAGTTCTACGGGGAGGTCATCACCACCCGCGACTACCAGGACCGGCTCGACACCCTGGAGCGGGTGCGCGATGCCGGCATCAACGTCTGTTGCGGCGGGATCGTCGGCATGGGCGAGGGGCTCCGCGACCGGGCGGCGCTGATCGCCCAGCTCGCCAACCTGGAGCCCTATCCCGAGTCGGTACCCATCAACAACCTGGTGCAGGTGGAGGGCACGCCCCTGGAGGGCACGCCGCCCCTGGATCCCCTGGAGTTCGTGCGCACCATCGCCGTGGCACGCATCACCATGCCCGGGGCCATGGTGCGGCTCTCGGCGGGGCGCCAGGAGATGGGGGAGGCGGTGCAGGCACTGTGCTTCCTGGCCGGCGCCAACTCGATTTTCTACGGCGAGAAGCTGCTCACCACCGGCAACCCGGACGTGGAGCGCGACCAGGCCCTGTTCGAAAAGCTCGGCCTGCGGCCCATGCGTTGATGCTGGAGGATATCCGCGCTGGCCTCGCGGCGCTGGAGCGCGACGGGCTGATCCGCTCGCGGCTGACGCTGGAGGCGCCCCAGGGCGCCCGCGTCCGGCTCGAGGGCCGCGAGTACCTGGCCTTCTGCAGCAACGATTACCTGGGCCTGGCAAACCATCCGGCGCTGGTCGAGGCTGCGCGGGAGGGCGCAGCCCGCTTCGGGGTCGGGGCGGGGGCGTCGCACCTCATCACCGGCCACCATGCCGCCCACCATCGCCTGGAGCAGGAGCTGGCGGAGTTCACCGGGTTGCCGCGGGCGCTGCTGTTCTCCACCGGCTACATGGCGAACCTCGGGGTGGTGAGCGCGCTGCTCGGGCGTGGCGACACGGTGTTTGCCGACCGCTTAAACCACGCGTCGCTCAATGACGCGGCGCTGCTGTCGCGGGCGCGCTTCGCGCGCTATCCCCACGGCGACCTGGATGCCCTGGAGCGGCAGCTCGCCGCCTCCAGGGCAAGGCGCAAGCTGGTGGCCACGGATGCCGTGTTCAGCATGGACGGCGACATGGCGGACCTGCCGCGTCTGATGGAGCTGTGCGAGCGCCACGACGCCTGGCTGCTGGTGGACGATGCCCATGGCTTTGGGGTGCTGGGAGAGACAGGGCGCGGCAGCCTGGCGCATTTCTCCCCACTCCTCACCCGTCACCCCTCTCGTCTCGTCTACATGGCGACCCTGGGCAAGGCGGCGGGGGTGTTCGGCGCCTTCGTGGCCGGAGCGTCGGAACTCGTCGAGCACCTGGTGCAGCGCGCCCGCAGCTATATTTACACCACCGCGACGCCCCCGCTGCTGGCTCACACACTGTCCCGCAGCCTGGAGATCATTCGGCAGGAGGACTGGCGCCGGGAGCGCGTGAGGGAACTCGTGGATCGGCTTCGGGCGGGCGCCGCGGCGTTGCGCTGGGAACTGATGCCTTCCCGGACGCCGATCCAGCCGCTTTTCGTCGGCGACACCCGGGAGGCCACGGCGCTGAGCGCGAGGCTGCGGGAGCGCGGCATGCTGGTGCCGGCGATCCGCCCGCCAACGGTCCCGAAGGGCACGGCGCGGCTGCGCATCTCGCTGTCGGCCGCCCATGGGCCCGAGGACGTGGATGCGCTGCTGGCCGCGCTGGCGGAGATTGGATGAAACGGGAAGAACGAAAAGCCCTCTACGCAGAGGACGCGTTGGACGCGGAGGAAAACCAGGGGCGAGGCAGGGGTCAGATCACCTCTGCGCACTCAGCGAACTCCGCGGTGCGAGTTCTTTTCGTGGGATTTCCCGATGCGCCTTCACGTCGAGCATAGCGGGGCCGGGCCGGACCTGGCCCTGATCCACGGCTGGGGCCTGCATGGGGGGGTCTGGCAGGGCCTGCGGGAGGACCTGGCCACGAATTTCACGCTCCACGTGGTGGATCTTCCGGGGCACGGGCGCAGCGCGATGCGCCAGCCCTACGGCCTCGAGGACCTGGCGGGCGATCTGCTGGATTCGCTGCCGCCGAGGATTTTCCTCTGCGGCTGGTCCCTGGGGGCGCAGGTGGCGCTGCGCGCCGCGGCGCTGGAGCCACGGCGGGTTGAACGGCTGGCCCTGGCGGCGGCCACGCCCTGTTTCGCGCGCCGGCCCGACTGGCCGTGGGGCATGGAACGAGAGGCGCTGGAAGAATTCGCAGCGGAACTCGGTCGCGATTTCGAGGCCACGCTGCGCCGCTTTCTTGCGCTCCAGGCGCGCGGCGGCGATGCCGCCAGGGAGGTGGTGGCGGCGCTGCGTGCCCGGCTGTTCGAGCGCGGACCGCCCGACCCCCAGGCCCTGCGAGCCGGACTCGCGCTGCTGGCGGAAGGCGACCTGCGGCCGCTGCTGCCCCGCATCTCCCAGCCCGTGCTGTTGGTGCATGGCGAGCGGGACCTGGTGGCGAGTCCCGGCGCGGCGCGCTGGATGGCCGGGAGCCTGGGAAACGCGCGCCTGGTGATGATGCCCGGCTGCGCCCACGCGCCCTTTCTGTCGCAGCCGGCGGTGTTCGCCGGCGCGCTGCACGAGTTCTTCTCCGGTTCCCGGAATGGATGAGCAGGCCACCGACAAGCGACAGGTACGGCGCGCCTTCGAGCGCGCCGCCAGCAGCTATGACGGCGCGGCGGTGCTGCAGCGCGAGATCTGCGAGCGCATGCTGTCGCGCCTGGATTTCGTGCGCAAGGTGCCTCGCACGGTCCTGGATGCCGGCTCCGGGACGGGCCACGGGGCGCGCCGACTCGCTGAGCGCTACCCCGGCACTTTCCTCGCCACCCTGGACCTGGCACACGGCATGCTCCTCGAGGCGCGGCGCCATGCGCCATGGTGGAAGCGATGGCTCAAGGGGGCGCCGGCGCAGATCTGCGGCGATCTGGAGGCGTTGCCCGTGAAGCAGGGGTGGGCCGAGATGCTGTGGAGCAATGCGACCCTGCAGTGGGTGAACGACCTTTCTCGGGCCTTTGCCGAGGTGCGCCGGGTGCTGGCGCCGGGCGGGCTGTTCATGTTCAGCACCTTCGGCCCCGACACCCTGAAAGAGGTGCGCGCGGCGTTCGCCGGTGATGGCCACACCCACACCAACCGTTTTACCGACATGCACGACATCGGCGACTTGCTGGTGCAGGGCGGCTTCTCGAACCCCGTGATGGACATGGAGTTCATCACCCTTACCTATGACGAGCCGGTCGCGATCCTGCGCGACCTCAAGGCGATCGGTGCCCACAACGTAACCGCGGGGCGCGCGCGCGGCCTCACGGGGAAGAAGGCCTGGTCGGCAGCCCTGGCGCGCCTGGAGGCGGGCCGGCGCGACGGCCGCATCCCCGTCACCTTCGAGGTGATCTCCGGCCATGCCTGGAAGCCGGAGGCGCGCGTCGGCCCCTCCGGCCGCCCGGTGATCGAAATCAAGCCGGAGCGCCACCGGTGACCGCTACCCGCTCGCCGCTTCGCGCTCACGGCTATTTCGTCACCGGCACTGACACCGGGGTGGGCAAGACGCTGGTGGCCTGCGCGCTGCTGCACGCGCTGGCGGGCCGGGGCCTGCGGGTGGTGGGCATGAAGCCGGTGGCCGCCGGGCGGGAGCCGGACGGGACCTACCTGGACGTGGAAAGCCTGATGGCGGCCTCGAGCGTCGCCGCGCCCCGGGGATGGGTCAACCCCTACGCCTTCGACCCGCCCATTGCGCCCCATATTGCGGCCGAGCAGGCGGGGGTTCGCATCGAATTGGCGCGAATCCTGACGGCCTGGCGCGAACTTGCCGAAATTGCCGACGTCGTGGTGGTGGAGGGGGTGGGTGGATTCTGAGTGCCCCTGAACGACGACCGGGATGCCCGGGATCTGGCCGCCGAATTGGGGTTGCCGGTGATCCTGGTGGTGGGCTTGCGGCTGGGCTGCCTCAACCATGCGATCCTGACCGCCCGCGCCATCAGGTCCGCGGGGTTGCCTCTGGCGGGCTGGGTGGCCAACGAGGTGTCCCCAAACATGGGGAAACTCGAAGAAAACATCAGCGCCCTGGACGCCCGTCTCGGGTGTCCGCGGGTCGGTCGCATCCCCTATCTTTTCAGCCCCACGGGCAGCGGGGCGGCGTCCTGCCTGGATCTGTCCAGGCTCGCAAAAAGCTAGTTTTTTCTTTCTTCCTCAATGCAATGGGGAAGCCATTCTGCTAGTGTGGCGATCCCTTTCCGGGGCCGGCAGGGGTCCATCGGCGCATCGCCGGACGATTGCAATACCCGACTGGAGAATGTAAGATTTCTTTGACATTTGTCAGTTCGTCAGTTTTCTTGCAGCCCGTTGAGGGTGCAGGCTGGGTAGGGACGGGATGGCGCTTTCCGAGGCTGCAAGCTTCTCGCT
>DASTHR010000150.1:0-2486 GCA_035718105.1 Burkholderiales bacterium | reverse complement strand
GGGCGCGCTCAGCCGCGGGCCGGGCGCAGGGCGTCGTCGCCAACCGCCGCCCCCTCCCCGGCCGTGGCGTAGATCGCCTCCAGCGCGGCGTCGGGTGTGGCGAACAGGTTCTGCTCGCCCAGATGCTTCAGCAGGCCGGTGGCGCGCATGACGTCGATGACCTGCTTCTTCAGCCCGGCGAACACCACGTTGACTCCGTTCGCGCGCAGCCGGTCGATCAGGTGGTGCACCACCTCCTCGCCGGAGGCGTCCATCTCGTTGATGCCGTCGCCGACCACCAGCAGGTTGCGCGCCTTCGGGTTGGCCGCCACCGCCTCCAGGATCGCGTCCTCGAAATAGGACACGTTGGCGAAGTACAGCCGGCCGTCGAAGCGCACCGCGGTAACCACGTCCGAGGCGGGTAGGTCATGGACCTTGGCATCGCGCAGCGTGCCGTCGGTGTAGCGACCGAGGATCGCCACCCGCGGCTTCATGGTGCGCAGCAGGTAGAGCAGGATCGCCAGGCCGGCGCCCACCAGGATGCCGTGGTCCAGATGCGGGGCGTAGGCCAGGGTGGCGACGAAGGTGACGATGGCGGCGATGCCGTCGTGGCGGTTCGCCGCCCAGGCGTGCTTGATCGCCTCGAAGTTGATCAGCCCGATCACCGCCATGATGATCACCGCCGCCAGCACCGCCTGCGGCAGGTGGTAGAGCAGCGGGGTCAGGAACAGCAGCGTGAGCAGCACGAACAGCCCGGTGAATACCGAGGACATGCCGGTCGCGGCGCCGGAGTTCAGGTTCACCGCCGAGCGCGAGAACGAGCCGGAGACCGGGAAGGACTGGCTGAGCGCGCCGACCACGTTGGCCAGGCCCTGGCCGAGCAGTTCCTGGTTCGGCTCGATGCGCTGCCTGGTCTTGGCCGCCATGGCCTTGGCGATGGAGATGGCTTCCATGAAGCCCACCAGGGAGATCACCAGCGCGCCGGAGAGCAGGGCGCCGAGGCTCTCCAGGCTGAACTTTGGGAGGGCGATGGCCGGCAGTCCGGAGGGCACGGTGCCCACCACCTCCCCGCCGCCGATCAACTGGATCGCGTCCCTGCCGATTTTCTTGACCCGCCAGCGGTGGCCGTCGGTTTGCGCGCCGGCGGGTACCTGTCCCGTAAGGTGAAGGGTGGCAGGCCGGCCCTCGGCGCCGGGGACCCGCTCGAAGATGAACTTGCGGGTGGCGCGATGGCGGCGCCGGTTCTCCTGCTCCGCGTCGTGGAGGGACAGCTTGAGCAGTTCGATCTCAAAGCGCAGCGCGATGGCCGGCTGGCCGGGCGCCTTGTCCTGCGCCTGCAGCGCCTTCAGGGCCGCCGATTTCTCCGCCATCTGGCGGTTGAGATCGGCGATGTGGGCCTCGGTCTGCAGGTATTCGCTCGCCAGGGCGCGCACCTCAGGGTCCGCGATCTCCTCCACCTTCGCGGAGCCGTTGTGCTCGAAGCCCACCGCCCAGCTGGCCAGAGTGGTGACCGCCACCGCGATCAGCACCCCGGGCAGCCGGGGCGCGAACTTGCGCAGGCCGAACATGATGGCGAAGGCCGCGACGCCCATGACCAGGGTGGGCAGGTGGGTGTCCCCCAGCTGTTGCAGCACGGCCCAGATGTCCTGCATGAAACTCTCGGAGCGGGGCATGGAGACACCCAGCACCTTGTTGAGCTGGGAGAGCCCGATGATGATGGCGGCGGCGTTGGTGAAGCCCACGATCACGGGGTGGGAGAGGAAGTTCACCACCACGCCGAGACGGAACACACCGAGCGCGACCTGGATCACGCCCACCATCAGCGCCAGCAGGATGGCATAGGCGACGAACTGCTCCGAGCCTACCGCGGCCAGGGGCGCCAGGACCGAGGCGGTCAGCAGCGAGGCCACGGCGACGGGGCCGGTGGCGAGCTGGGCCGAGGAGCCCCAGAGCGCCGCGACCATGCCCGGCAGGAATGCGGCGTACAGGCCGTAATAGGGCGGCATGCCCGCGAGCTGGGCGTAGGCCATGGACTGGGGGATGAGCACCAGGGCCACGGTGACGCCCGCCACCGCGTCGGCCTTGAGGGCGCCGAAGCGAGGCGGGAACCAGCTCAGGAATGGCAGGAGTCGGGCCAGGAGGCGCATCTATTCTTCGTTGAAGCGGAAAAACCGCGATTCTAGCGCGGACTTGCGCCAAACACGCATCAGGAAGTCCGCTACCCCCAACAACAGAATTTATTGCCTGCCTCGCGCCTCCAAGGGAGTGGTACGGGGCGTGCCGTCCGGCAGGCGCTCATGGCATTCGCGGAAGATTCGCGCCTGGCAATGACGGCAGATCTCCGGGTCGAGCCGGGCGTAGAGCTTCTCCGTGGGGCGGGAGCGCACCGGGAAGAAATTTTCCTCGCCGATTTCCCGCAGGTGGCCGCCCCGGGACAGGAACTCCCGGATCGTCGCCTTGGTGCGGTACAGGTAGAGCCCGCCCCCCAGCTTGCGCCGCCGCCGCGC
>DASTHR010000149.1:0-6424 GCA_035718105.1 Burkholderiales bacterium | reverse complement strand
GGGCGGGAACCCTGAAGACCTCGGGCTCGGTTTCCTTTGCCGGCGGCCGCCGCGAAGGGGCGCTGGATTTCGCTCTGGATCGACTCTCCATCGTGGACATGCCCGGGCAGAAACTGCAGGTGAGCGGCAGCGGGAAGCTCGCCCTGGAAGGCGCCCGCCTGGCCCTGACCGGCGCCATCCGCGCTGACCAGGGACTGATCGAGCTGCAGGAATGGGACCGCCCGAGCCTGTCCGAGGACGTGGTCATCGTCGGGCGTGAGCGCGCGGCGCACGGGGGAGGGGCAGCCCCGGGCCTGCGCCTCGCCCTGGACCTGGACCTCGGGGAAAACTTCCGCGTGCGGGGAGCCGGGCTGAACGCCCGGCTGGTGGGCGCGATCCAGGTCCGTTCCGACGACGGCCCGACCAAAGCGAAGGGCGTGGTGCGGGTGGCGGAAGGCTCCTATACCGCCTATGGTCAGCGGCTGCAGATCGAGCGCGGCGCCCTGATGTTCGACGGGCAGATCACCAACCCGGCCCTGGACATCCTCGCGCTGCGCAAGAACCAGCGCGTGGAGGCGGGCGTGGCCATCACCGGCACGGTGCTCTCGCCGCGCACCCGGCTGGTGTCCTTCCCGCCGGTGCCGGACGCGGAAAAGCTTTCCTGGCTGATCCTGGGCCAGGGCACCGGTGGGCGCGATGATTCGACCCTGAGCCTTCCCTCGGTGGGCGCGGCGGCGAAGGACAGCGAGTATGTCAGCGTCGGCGCCCAGATCACGTCCTCGCTGCACGTCGGCGTCGGACGCAGCATCACCGGCACCGGAACGCTGCTCAAGCTGACCTACCTGATTTCCGATCGCTGGTCGGTGCAGACCCGCTCCGGCGACGCGAGCGGGGCCATCGTCTACTACACCCTGTCCTTCGAGTAGCGATGGGCCCCTACCTGCCGCCCTGCTCCATCAGCTTGCGCATCACCGGCGCCATGCGCTCCTCCTGCGCGTCGTCGGTGGCCGCCGGCGTCGCGTAATAGCGCAGGAAAAGCTGCTCGGCATTGGGGCCGGCGGCGGCGCCATGGCCGAAGTGCTCCTGCAGCTTGCCCAGCTGGCGCGCACGCCGCTGGTCCTGATGCGCGGCCGGCGTGGGCAGGCCGAGCGCGATCTCCAGGTCCAGCAGCAGTTCATCGCGCTGCTTGCGTCCCGCGGCCAGCGCGGCTTCGGTGGCCGAGCCCGCGGCGGCCAGGCGCTCCGCGATGGCGCGCTCGGCGTCCCCCGACAGCTTCTGCAGCGCCTCCAGTTCCGCCGTCACTTCGGCCAGCACACCGTCGGCGGGTTCCCCGGAGGACACGGCGGCCTCGACCCGGGCCACCAGCGCCGATTTCTGCGCCAGCACCGCGTAGCGGGCCAGGCGCTTCTCGCGCCGCAGCTCGTCCACGCGCTGGCGGGCCTTCTGCTGCAATTCCCGCGCGCGCGCGTCAAGCGCCGCCGCCTTGTCCCTGGGCATGGGCTCCGCGGCGTTCCAGGCGTCGCGGAACCTGGTGACGGCCTGGTCCAGCGCGCCGGCGTCCGTGGCCGCCAACGCCGTCTCCAGCTCCTGCAGCAGCCCCTTGCGGCCCTCCAGCACGGCGCTGCGCTGGGCCTGGTGCTCGGCGCGTTGCGCCTCCTTCTCGGCCCGCTGGGCGTCGCGGCGCGCGAACACCGCATCCAGGGCGGCGCGGAACTTTTTCCACGCCTTCTCCTCTTCCGAGCGGCGCAGCCGCAGCGAGCCCGCCTCGTCCCGCCACTTCGCCTGCAGCACCTTGGCCTCGTTCACCGCCCGGGTGAGGTCGGGTTCGTCCCGCAGCGCCTCCGCGGCGGCCGTGAGCTGGTCTCGGCGCGCGATTTCCGCGTCCCGGGCGGCCTTCCTGCGCTCGTCCAGCTGGGCCACGATCGCGTCGTAGCGCTTGCGCAACTGGCGCTCATCCTTGAATCCTGCCATGGCGGCGGCGCGCCAGCGCTGGAACATCTCTTCCCGCCCCGCCTCGATCACCTTCCAGTCGGCATGTTCCCAGGCGATGCCGGCGAGCCAGGCTTCCCACTCGGCGAGCAACGCCTCCTTGGCGGCCCTGGCCTGCGCATGCTTCGCCGCCTCCTGGGCGCGCAGCTCGCCCACCGGCTGGTAGGCCTTCTCCAGCGCGCCGTCAAAGCGCTCCCACTGGCCGCGGGAGGCGGGACCGTGGGAATCCAGGTGCTTCCATTCCCCCCGCAGGCTCTTGATGGCGTGGGCGAGGTCCTCCAGGTCCGAGGGCGGCTCCTTGAGCAGCGCTTCCGCGGCCTCCACCAGATGCTCGCGCGCCTGATCCGTGCCCCAGCGCGCCCAGCCCCGCAGGCGGGCGAGCTGGCCATGGGCGCGCCTGAACCGGCTGTCGAGGGCGCCCGGAAGCCGCGCCTCGCCCAGCAATGCATCCAGTTTCTTCGAGGCCGCCTCGGCATCCTGCAGGTGACCCTGCTCCAGGGCCTGCTCGAAGGCCTCCAGCAGCGCCTGCGCCGCCTCCACGTCCACCTTGGGACGGGCCGCCCTGGGCGCGGGCCTGGCTTCCTCGATCTTGGGCTTCTCCGGCTCCGGTGGCGGCGCGAATTTCATCCGGATTTCCGCCCAGCGCTGATCCAGGGTGTGGCGCGCGGCGTGTCCGGCGGGCTTGGCCAGGGCCTTCCAGCCCTCCGCGAGCGCCACCGGATCGGGCGCCTCCGCAGCCGCCGCCTGGTCGAGATAGCGCTCGCACTCGGCGTGATGTTGCAGGTCCTCGGCCAGTTGCGCGAGCCGCGCCTCCGCCTCCTTGAGGGTGCGCTCCAGCGTCTGCGCCAGCGGGTGTTTCGCCAGCCATGGCGGCAGCCCATCCAGGGCCGCCCTCGATCCGGCCAACTGCTCGTTCCAGGCCGGGAGCAGATCGGCCACGGGCCAATGGTCCCGCGTCACCTCGGCCTTCAGGGCGCTGGCGGCGTTGCCCCGCGCCTGCACCTCCCGCAGCGCCTGGGCCTCGTCCCGGGCCCGGTCCCGGGCCTGGGCCAGGAGCGCGGCGCACTCGCCGGGAACCTCGCCCGCATCTCCCAGCCCCTGCACCGCCTTCTCCAGCTCCAGCAGCCGCGACACGGGCAGCGGCACCGCTTCGAGCAGCGCGCGCAGCGCCGCGGCGGCCTCCACCGCGCGCCGCTCCCGGTCCACCTTCTGGCGGCGCTCCCTGAGCACGTCGTTGCAGTGGCGGTAGACGCCCTTGTCCCGCTCCCGCGCGGCATCCGCCACCTTTTGCAGGGCGGAGGAATCGGCGATGCGGCGCGCCGCCGCAAGCCGCACCTCGGCCAGCCGGGCGCGGCTCGCCACTTCTGCATGGTTTTCATCGCCCGAAACAAGCTCCAGCCAGGCCAGCGCTTCGCTCTTGTCCCGCTGTTCGCACACCGCCGCGATCACCACGGCCGCCGAATCGCGGGACTGGGGTGCCTGGCGCGCCTGGGCCAGGGCCTTGCCGAGTTCCGCTTCGGCGCGGGCGCGTTCGTCCCCGGTCGCCGCAGCCACCGCCTGGCGCAGTCGCTCGATGTCGGCGGCGGACGGTCTGGGCGGCCCCGCCGGCGCTCTGGTTGTCGCGGGTTGCTGGGGAGCGGAAGTCGGTTCCGGCTTCCTGATGAATTTTCGCAGCCAGGCCATCTGGATTCTCGTCGTTGTGTCCGTTCGGGAGCGCCTATTCTAAGCCATCGCAGGCGCGTAGAAAGCACAGGCGCCTGGAAAGCAGAACGGGGCGGATCGCGCCGCCCCGTTCGCCGGTGTGTCTGGAACGCGCGGTGCTAAAGGGCCTTGACCATGTCCTCGACCACCTTCTTGGCGTCACCGAACACCATCATGGTCTTGTCCATGTAGAACAGTTCATTGTCCAGGCCGGCGTAGCCCGCCGCCATGGAGCGCTTGACCACCATCACGGTGCGCGCCTTGTCCACGTCGAGGATGGGCATCCCGTAGATCGGGCTGCCGGGCTTGCGCGCCAGGGGGTTAACGACGTCGTTGGCCCCCAGCACCAGGACCACGTCGGTGTTGGAGAAGTCGCTGTTGATGTCCTCCATCTCCTGCACGATGTCGTAGGGGATCTCCGCCTCCGCCAGCAGCACGTTCATGTGGCCGGGCATGCGTCCCGCCACTGGATGGATGGCGAAGCGCACATTGATCCCCTTCTCCTGCAGCTTGTCCGTCATCTCCTTCACCGCGTGCTGGGCCCGCGCCACCGCCAGGCCGTAGCCGGGGACGATGACCACGGTGTCGGCGTTGCCCATGAGGTAGGCGGCGTCATCGGCGCTTCCCGAGCGCACGCTGCGCGCCTCGCCCCCGCCCTCGGCCACCGCGCCCTCGGCGGCGCCGAAGCCCCCCAGGATCACGTTGAAGAACGAGCGGTTCATGGCCTTGCACATGATGTAGGACAGGATCGCACCGGAGGAACCCACCAGGGAGCCGGCGATGATCAGCATCGGGTTGTTGAGGGAGAAGCCGATCCCCGCCGCCGCCCAGCCGGAGTAGGAGTTGAGCATGGAAATGACCACCGGCATGTCGGCGCCGCCGATGGGGATGATGATGAGCACCCCCAGCGCCAGGGCGATCAGGGTCATCACGATGAACGGCGGCCACTGGCCCTCGGGCCCGGACAGGAAGAACCAGGTGCCGAAGCCCAGCATCACCAGCAGCAGCGCCAGGTTCAGCAGGTGCTGCCCCGGGAACACCACCGGGGCGCTGGAGAACAGCCGGAACTTCTTGCCCAGCCCGGCCAGTTTGCCGAAGGCGATGATGGAGCCGGTGAAGGTGATGGCGCCGACGAAGGTGCCGATGAAGAGTTCCAGCCGGTTGCCCGTGGGCATGGGGTCGGGAACCCCGAACGCCGACGGGTTGTTCACCGCCGCCACCGCGATCAGGACCGCGGCGAGACCCACCAGGGAGTGCATGGCGGCCACCAGTTCCGGCATCTGGGTCATTTCCACCCGCTTCGCCACCAGGGCGCCGACGGAGCCGCCCACCAGGAAGGCGAGGATGATGAACTCGACGTGGCCCTTGGCGACGATGGCGAGGGTGGTCACCACCGCGATGGCCATGCCGATCATTCCGAACAGGTTGCCCCGGCGCGAGGTCTCGGGGGAAGACAGGCCCTTCAGCGCCAGGATGAAAAACACCGAGGCGACCAGGTACCAGAGCGCGACTTGATTGGCAGTCATGGGTCAGTTCTCCAGTATCCCGGCTAATCCGCCTTCGCGGCCTTGCGTTCTTTCTTCTTGAACATTTCCAGCATGCGGCGCGTGACCAGGAAGCCCCCGAACACGTTCACCGCGGCCAGGGCCACCGCCAGCACCCCGGCCCCGGAACTCACCCAGTCCCAGGTCGCCGGGCCGGCGGCGAGGATGGCGCCCACGATGATCACGCTGGAAATGGCGTTGGTCACCGACATCAGCGGCGTGTGCAGCGCGGGGGTCACGTTCCAGACCACGTGATAGCCCACGAACACCGCGAGCACGAACACGATGAGGTTGAAGACAGTCGGGTCTACGGTGCCGGTCATGGGCAACTCCTAAAGCGTGAAGGGTGATTCGTGAAGGGTGACTGGCGGACGGCGCGCGTGGAACCGTACCCGGGCGAGGTTCCACGCGTCACGATTCACCATTTCCCATTCACCGTTTACGGCCTCTTGATCGCTTCCCCGGCATGGCACACCAGGGTGCCGGCGACCAGGTCATCCTCTCGGTTGAGGTTGTAGGCACCGGTCTTGGCGTCCACCAATAGGGCGAGGAAGTTGAACAGGTTGCGGGCGTAGAACGCGCTCGCGTCCGCCGCCACCAGCGCCGGAAGATTGGGGATGCCGACGATCTTCACGCCGTTCTTCACCACCACCTTGCCCGGCTCCGAGCCCTCCACGTTGCCGCCCTGCTCCACCGCCAGGTCAACGATCACCGAACCGGGCCGCATGGCCTCCACGGTGGCCGCCTTGATCAGCTTGGGCGCGGGGCGGCCGGGAATCAGGGCCGTGGTGATCACGATGTCGGAAGCCTTGGCGCGCTCGTGCACCGCCTCGGCTTGGCGCCGCATCCAGTCCGCGGGCATGGGGCGGGCATAGCCGCCCACCCCCTTCGCTATCTCCCGCTCCTCGTCGGTGAGGAAGGGCACGTCGAGGAACTTGGCGCCGAGGGATTCGATCTGCTCTTTCACCGCCGGACGCACATCCGAGGCCTCGATCACGGCGCCCAGGCGTTTGGCGGTGGCGATGGCCTGCAGACCGGCCACGCCGGCGCCCAGGATCAGCATCCGCGCCGCCTTGACCGTGCCCGCCGCCGTCATCAGCATGGGCATGAAGCGGCCGTACTCGTTGGCCGCGATCACCACCGCCTTGTAGCCGGCGATGTTGGCCTGGGACGACAGCACGTCCATGCTCTGGGCGCGGGTGGTGCGGGGC
>DASTHR010000148.1:0-5079 GCA_035718105.1 Burkholderiales bacterium | reverse complement strand
CCGGCTACTGCACGCTGCCGAAGGACGGGTCGCTGCTGTAGGGCGGCACCGGCAGCCCGGCGATCCGGCTGGCCTGGGTGACCGGACCACCGGGGAACAGGGTATAAAGATGCTTCCGGCCCCCGAATTCCTGTTCCAGCTCACGCAGCACCTGCCGGCGCTGCGGGCCGCTCCGTGCCTGCGGAAGCGTTCCCGCAGCTGAAACAGCACCAGGAAGTGCTCCTCCTCGAGAGTGAGGCCCTCGGCTTCGGCGAGTTTACGGGCGAAGCCGGGAGACCAGGACGGCAATTCGGAGAGGTGGCCCTCGGGATCGAGGCGGGACAGGCCGGGATCGGCAATCAACTTGTTGATGTCATACATGGGTGTCTCCTCCGCGTTGATGCACGCCTCGTATTGACACCCCCGGCCGGGGCGGGGTTCCGCCCGGTTACACACCTCAGCGCCCGGGCAGGCGGCCGAGCAGCCGGTGGACATGGCTCGCCAGCGTCGGTTCGCCGGTTTCGGCGAATTCGTAGCGCGCGCGCACCACGGGCTTGTGCACGTTCAGCAACGCCGACAGATCCATGGGAGTTGCCGCCACCACGGCATCCGCCGGGGCGCGCTCGATGGTTTCGCGCAGGTCGGCGATCTGCTCGGGGGAATAGCCGGTAGCGGGCAGCACGGGGCCGATGTGGGGATAGGCCGCGTACACCGCCGCGATGCCGGGTGCCGCCCAGTCCCGCGGGTCCACGATGGCGGCGGCGCCGGCGCGCTTCGCCGCCAGGTAGCCCGCGCCCCAGGGCATGCCTCCGTGGGTGGTGGTGGGACCGTCCTCCACCACCAGCACCCGCCGCCCCCTCACCGCGTCGGGATCGTCCAGAGTGATGGGGGACGCTGCCCGTACCATGGCCGCGGCGGGATTCACCCGGCGCGCCGCGGCGCTCACCCGCTCCACGTCCGCGTCGGAGGCGGAATCGCATTTCGCCACCACGATTACGTCGGCCATGCGCAGCACGGCCTCGCCAGGGTGGTGGGTGGTTTCGTGGCCCGGGCGCAGGGGGTCCACCAGCACGATGTGCAGGCTGGGGCGCAGGAACGGGAAGTCGTTGTTGCCGCCGTCCCACAGCAGCAGGTCGCAGTCGGCTTCAGCCAGCGCCAGGATGCGGGCGTAGTCCACCCCGGCGTACACCGCGTTGCCGGCGGCGAGGTGCGGCTCATATTCCTCGCGCTCCTCGATGGTGCACTTTGAGGCCTCAAGGTCGGCGCGGGAGGTGAAGCGCTGCACCGCTTGCCGCTCCAGGTCGCCGTAGGGCATGGGGTGGCGGATGACCCCGACCCGCAGTCCCCCCTGGCGCAGCAGGCGCGACAGGTAGCGGGCGGTCTGGGACTTGCCGCAGCCGGTTCGCACGGCGGACACCGCGACCACCGGCACCTTGGCCTGGAGCATGGTGCGATCGGGGCCAAGGAGCAGGAAGTCCGCCCCGGCGGCCAGGGCGCGGGACGCGAGGTGCATCACCTGGGCATGGGTCAGATCGCTGTAGGCGAACACCACCTGATTCACGCGTTCCCTGCGGATCACTGCCTCCAGGTCCGCCTCGTCCACGATGGGGATACCCTCGGGGTAGCGGGCCCCGGCGAGGGACGGCGGGTAGCGGCGACGGGCGATGCCGGGGATCTGAGCCGCGGTGAACGCCACCACTTCCGCCGCCGGGTCTTCCCGGAATGCCACGTTGAAGTTGTGGAAGTCGCGCCCCGCCGCGCCCATGATCACCAGGCGGAGGCGTTTCGAGGGATCGGTCATGGGGAGTTAGGGGGGCCGCTAATGGGCGGTATCTTAGCAGTCCGCCGCGTCAACGCTCCGCAAGGCTGCGCTGTCGCGTGCGCCCGGGAATGGCCTGCATTCCCTCCCGTCGCCCGCGATGGGGCGCGGGGAGATGGCATGCGCCAGCTGGTGCGTCACGCGCCAACTGATCCCCGTTAGAATAGGTCGCCTGTCCGGCAGGAGGTTTGCGGCATGCAGCGTTATCGGATCGCCCTGATCCCGGGGGACGGCATCGGGCGAGAGGTGGTGCCCGAAGGGGTGCGGGTGCTGGAGGCGGCGGCCTCCCGCTACGGCTTTGCCTTCCGGTGGGACGAGCTCCCCTGGAGCTGCGACTACTACGCCCGGCACGGGCGCATGATGCCCGGGGACGGACTGGAGCAGATCCGCCACCATGACGCCATCTTCCTGGGCGCGGTGGGGTGGCCAACGGTTCCCGACCACGTGTCGCTGTGGGGACTGCTGATTCCCATCCGCCGGGCGTTCCGGCAGTACGCGAATGTGCGCCCGGTGCGCCTCATGCCCGGCGTGAAGTCACCCCTGGCGGGGCGCCAGGTGGGGGACATCGACTTCATCGTGGTGCGGGAGAACAACGAGGGGGAGTACTCCTCCATCGGCGGGCGCATCCACGAGGGGACGGAGCAGGAGACCGTGGTGCAGGAGACGGTGTTCACCCGGCACGGCGTGGACCGCATCCTGCGCCATGCCTTCGAACTGGCGGCCTCGCGCCCGAAGAAGCACCTCACCTCCGCCACCAAGTCCAACGGTATCGCCATCACCATGCCCTACTGGGACGAGCGCTTCCGCGCCATGGCGGCGCAGTATCCGCAGGTGCGCACCGACGGGTACCACATCGACATCCTCACCGCACACTTCGTGCAGCACCCCGACTGGTTCGACGTGGTGGTGGGCTCCAACCTGTTCGGCGATATCCTCTCCGACCTGGGACCCGCCTGCACCGGCACCATCGCCATCGCCCCCTCCGCCAACCTCAATCCGGAGCGGGAGTTTCCCTCGATGTTCGAGCCGGTGCACGGCTCGGCGCCGGACATCGCGGGGAAGGGCATCGCCAACCCCATCGGCCAGATCTGGTCTGGGGCCATGATGCTGGAGCATTTGGGGCAGGGCGCCGCCGCGGCTGCCGTGCTGCGCGCCATCGAGACCGTGCTGGAGCGGGGGCCGCGCACCCGGGACCTGGGGGGCAGCGCCGGCACCGCCGAGGTGGGCAAGGCCATTGCGGACGCGGTTGGGACCGGATTCTGGACAGGCGGCGTGGCGGGGCCTCAGAATCCGGGCTCCGGTGAGATGACAGGCAAGCCATGACAGCACCTCGAGAGACGCGCGCACCCACGACCATCGCCCCGGTGCGCCAGGTGCCCCTGGGCCGGCCGCTGCACTGGCTTGCTCTGGGCTGGCGCGATTTCACCCGCGCGCCGCTGGCGAGCGGGCTGCACGGGGTGCTGGTGGCGCTGGGAGGGCTGGCCATCCTTTTCGTCACGCTTCGGCTCTGGTACCTGCTGCCGGGGGCGCTCTCCGGATTCGTGCTGGTGGGGCCGATCCTGGCCACAGGGCTCTACGAGCTGAGCCGGCGCATGGAGCGCAATCAGCTGGCGACCCTGGCGGACGTCATCGCGGCCTGGCGCCGCGGAACCCGGCCGCTGGTGTGGATGGGGCTGCTGCTGATGCTGGCGGCCACGCTTTGGGTGATGTTCACGGCGGTGCTGCTGGCAATCTCGGTGGAGGGGCCGATCACCGGGCTGGATTCCCTGCTGCGAAAGCTGATCCTGGACGACGAGTCCTGGCTGTTCCCGGAGTGGCTGCTGCTGGGCGGCATCGGGGCAGCGCTGGTGTTCGCCGCCACCGCGGTATCGCTGCCGATGTTGCTTGAGCGCGACGTGGACCTGCCGGCCGCGGTGCTTACCAGCGTGCGCGCAGTGGGGGAAAATCCCTACGCCATGGCATTCTGGTCCGCGCTCATCATGGTGGCCACGGCGTTGTCCATGGCCACCGCGATGCTGGGCTTCATCGTCGTCTACCCGGTAATCGGCCACGCCACCTGGCACTGCTACCGCGACCTGGTGGACGCGGACCGACTTCCCCTGCGGGACTGAGAGCGGGGGAAGGGGAGATGTTCGGGCTCTCGGAAGAGCAGATCGCGGAGTTCGGCCTCACCTTCGGGCTGGCCGGTTTCATGCTGTACATGATGTTCATCATCGGCAACCTGGCCAAGGAATCCAAAGCCGGAAAGCTTGGCACCTTCGTGCTGTTCTTCGTGCTCGCCTTCGGGATGCTGGGCTTCATCGCGAAGTCCCTCATCCAGTGGTGGCTCAAGATGTAGCGCCGCCGCGCCCTACTGTTTGGCGGCGCCCCACAGCTCCTGCAGCCGGGCGTCGCGCCCGCAGCCGTTGCGGTAGTACTTGTAACGCAGGGGGTTCTTCTTGTAGTAGTCCTGGTGGTATTCCTCCGCCGGCCAGAATTCGCCCGCCGGCGCGATCTCGGTCACGATGTCGCCCCTGAAGGGCTTGGACTTCATGAGTGCCGTCCGGGAGGCTTCCGCCAGGCGCTTCTGCTCTTCATCCAGGTAGAAGATGGCACTGCGGTACTGGGACCCCGCGTCGCAGAACTGGCGGTTCTTGACCGTCGGATCAATATTGCGCCAGAACACCTCCAGCAGCCGCTCGTAGCTCACCTGCGTCCGGTCGTACACCACCTCCACCGCCTCGGTGTGACCGGTACCTCCGGCGGAGACCTCCTCGTAGGTAGGCTTCCTCTTCTGCCCCCCGATGTAGCCGGATGTGGTGGAGATCACCCCCTTCAGGGCATCGAACGGCGGCTCCATGCACCAGAAACAGCCGCCGGCGAAGATCGCCTTCGCTTGAGCGCCGGAGGCGGGCGCCGCAGGCGCCTGGGCCGACGCGGGCGAGACGAAATGCAGGATCGCAAGTCCCGCCAGCAGGTGAACGGCTTTCATGACTTCTCCTGTCCCCAGAGAAAGTTGCTCTGTTTTTCGACCCCGTGACCGAGCGCACGTTCCGCTGTTTACGCCGCGGCGGCGCCAGATGGCATTTTTGTTACAATGCGCTTCCCACTTTGCGAGAAGAAACAATCATGTTCGGACGCCTCATGCCCAGGGAGGGCAGGTTCTTCGAGCTCTTCAACGCCCACGCCGAGCAGATGGTCCTCGCCGCCCGCGAACTGGTGACGCTGATGGGGAGCGCGGAATCCCCGAATGCCCCGGCCCAGGCGATTGACCGCTACGAGAACCAGGCGGACAAGATCAC
>DASTHR010000147.1:0-2722 GCA_035718105.1 Burkholderiales bacterium | reverse complement strand
CGCAGGTTGCGTCGCTTCCATATGCACCTGATCGACTCCCGTGAGTATATGAGCCAACTGAGCACGCTCAGCAAGGCCAATACTCATTCCTCGTTCATCGCGGCGCTGTATGAGGAGGGCAGGAAGCGGACGGAGCTGTGGCTGCAGACCCATTTCCACCTGATCGGTTCGAGATCGTCCTGCAGCGTGGATCAGATACTCCGCTGAGGCCCGGTTGTGAAATCGAGTGGTGGCGGCTTGTATCGTCGGCGCGGAAACCGGCGGGCGCCGCTCCCGCGGGTCCTCCGCGTTCAGCCTTCAGTAAGGGTCATCAGGATATCGGCGTACCAGGTACAGTTCAGCCCCAGCGCCTCGTCCAGTTGCACATCCCGGGTGCCGACGTCGAGCCGCGCCGAGTGGACCCCGAGCAGCATCCACGGCAGGTCCCCGTGCACCGGCTCCGGCTCGGCAACGCGCATGACGACGGGCGCTCCGCTGGTGCCCCGATGCGTGCGCGCATCGGTGAGGAAGTAGCCCTTGCCCTGGAAGCGCAGGCCGAACGAGGACGCGATTACCGCGTGGCGCACCACCGGCATGTGGTGCAGCGTGTCGTGGAAGCCAAGCGGAAACCCCACCATCAGCAGCGAGGTCCCGACCTCGACCTGGTCGAGCGCGCCGTGCAGGTGGCGGGGCGTGAAGGCGCGGTACACCGTCGTCGCGGGCAGGGCGTCGCGTTCGAGCTCGATCACGGCCACATCTATCTCTCCCGCCGTGTCGAGGCCCTGGCGCCAGATGCTCCTGGCGTCGCGGTACAACGGAATCGAGAATCCGGTGGACGCGGCCATGTTGTCGGGGTCGATGTGCAGCTCGATCTCGAGGCGGTCCGGGAAGTGCTTGCTCGGTTCGTCGATCACCACGTGCCGGGAGGTCACCAGGAAAAGCCGCTCGTCGCGCTCGAAGAAGAAGCCGCTCGCATTGGTCAGCACCCGCTGCTGTTCGAAGGTGCAGACGTGGGTTGCGGTAAGCAGGAGGGGTTCGATCATTGGCCTGTCCATGCGTCATGAAGGCCGGCCACATGGCGGGGCGTTGTGGCGGCCAGCGTTGTCTTGGCGTTCCGCTTAGTGGTGGATTGTGCGCCTGCGAGTCCGGCCATGCCAGGATCGAACGCCTGTCGCTACTCCGGGACTCAGGAGCTACGCTCCTCCCAGTCCACCCATTCCACAGGGTGGATCTTCAAATAGGTTCTGACGGCCTCGCCCAGGGTCGGAAAAAAGGTCTCCTCGCCCAGCCGCGAGAACACTCCGAAGCGCTTCAGCTTGTCCTTGACCGGGTCCTTCATCTCGGCGAAGCACAGCTCGATGCCGGCGGCGCGCAGCGTCTCGTCCAGCTCGGACAGCAT
Source organism: Burkholderiales bacterium (assembly GCA_035718105.1). Taxonomy (GTDB): domain Bacteria; phylum Pseudomonadota; class Gammaproteobacteria; order Burkholderiales; family UBA6910; genus UBA6910. The sequence continues at coordinate 1,344 of DASTHR010000147.1, read as the reverse complement.
GTCGGCAGCCGTCACGTCCACGCTGGTGACGGGTTCCGCAGCCACCACCAGCCAGCGCACCGGCGTCGGCGAGGCCGCCGCCGCATCCAGCACCCGCTCCTGGAACAACTCGGCGTTGGCAAAGAACAGGGGCGCGTCCCAGCGGAACAGCACCAGCCCGGGAATCAGCCGGGCGTCGGGATAGCGCTTGGTGTCGTGGTATCCCTTGACCCCCTCGGCGCGCCCCAGGATCGCGGAGTGCGGGCGCCAGCCGTCCCACAGGAACTCGATCACGGCCACCAGGATGGCCAGGCCGATGCCCGGGATCGCCCCCAGCACCGCGACGCCCGCCAGGCAGAGGATGGAGAGCCAGAACTCCCATTGCTGGATGCGGTAGATGCGGCGCAGGTCGGCGACCTCGATCAGGCCGATGGCCGAGGCGATCACCACCGCCGCCAGCGCGCTGCCGGGCAGGTGCCGCAGCAGGTCCGGCGCCGCCACCAGCAGCAGGGCGACGGCCAGGGCGCCGACGACGCCGGTCATCTGCGTCCTCGCCCCCGCGGCCTCGGCCACCGGGGTGCGGGAGGAACTGCTGCTGATGGGGAAGCCCTGGAAGAAGCCCGCGGCCAGGTTCGCGGCCCCGAGCCCCACCATCTCCTGGTTGGGGTCCACATGGTGGCCGGTGCGCGCGGCATAGCTGCGGGAGAGCACGCTGGTGTCGGCGAAGGACACCAGCGCAACGGCGAAGCCGCCGGTCAGGACCGGGACGATGTCTTCGGAGCCGAGCCATGGTATGGCGAACCCGGGCAGGCCCTGGGGTAGCGGACCCAGCACCGACACGCCGGCGCTTGTGTCCAGGTCCAGCGCGCCCACCGCCAGCGTCGCCCCTACCACGGCGATCAGGATGCCGGGCACGCGCTTCGACCCCTTCAGCAGCAGGATCGCCGCCAGCGTGCCCGCACCCACCGCGAAAGCGGTCCAGTTGGCCCGGCCCTCCAGCAGCGCCTGTAGGATGGCCCGCAGCATCTGCAGCGGCCCGTCGCCTTCCACCGAAAAGCCGAACAGCTTGGGCACCTGGCTGATCAGCACCGTGAGCGCTATGCCGTTCATGTAACCGTAGCGGATCGGCTTCGACAGCAGTTCGGTCACGAAGCCGAGGCGGGCCACCCCGGCCAGGATGCACACCGTCCCCGAGACCACCGCCATCGCGCCCGCCAGCGCCACGGCGCGCATCGGGTCTCCGCCGGAGAGCGGCAGCACCACCGCCAGGATCACCGCGGCCAGGGAGGAGTCCGGCCCCAGAACCAGGATCCGGCTCGGGCCGAACAGCGCGTAGGCCAGCAGCGGGACGATGGTGGCGTAGAG